>NKPV01000124.1 GCA_002254605.1 Armatimonadetes bacterium JP3_11 | reverse complement strand
ATTGCCGCGCTGGAGCCGTGGTTCCTCAACTTGCTGTACCGCCAACCGCATGAGGCGGTGCGTATCGCCCAGCGCGCGCTGCAACTGGCGCAGTACGCCCTTGGACAGGAACGGGAAGCCGAATGGCGGTATCGTCTAGCGCAGGCGTTGCTGGAGGCGGGGCGCGACGCGGAAGCGATTGCCGAAGCAGAAGAAGCGCGACGCTCTGCCCTGAAAATAGGCAATCAGTGGCTGACGGCTAAAGTCTGGATGTTGCTCGCACTGGCGCGACTGGCAATGCACCAGCCCCAAGAAGCGGCGCACGCCCTCCAACAGGCGTCCTCGCTGCTCAGTATACTGCGACTCCCAGAACTGGAATGTGAATACGCGTTGCTGAGTGGCTTGATGGACGAGACCCAAGCCCTGCAACACGCAACGTGCGCCGTCGAAATCGCGGAATCGTGGGGACACGCGCTATATCGTGGATGGGCGTACGCCCTCCGTGCGCGTGTGCTGGAGAACCCCGAAGATGCCGAACACGCCGAACTGCTGCTGACGGAGTACGGCGCGACCATGCTCCACAAACTCATCGCGCCCAAGTTGCGCCCCGCACAATCCAACAGCGATATCGTGGTCAAACTGTTGGGCGAGATGCAGATACGGTTCCGCGGAGTAGTCATGACGCAGCGGCACTGGGCAAGCCCACGCGCACGAGCGCTGTTCGCGCATCTCGTGATTTTGGGAGGCGCACCCATCGACGCCTACACCCTCATGGAGCAGCACTTTCCCCATCTGAACCCCGAAAAGGCGCGGGTCAACTTGCAGACCGTCATCTCAGCAGCGCGGCGGTCGCTTCGAAAAACCTTCGGAGAGCGCGCAGGCGACTGGATTCTCTACGAAAATGGCGTCTACCGCTGGGCGCCAACATATGTATGGCGGCTGGACCTACACGATTTTGAAGCCGTTGCACGCGACGCCCTCGCAATTGCAGACCCGGAAGCCCAATTAGCCCGATTGAACGACGCCATCAACCTGTATCACGGTGATCTCCTCGCGGAATTTGCGCACGAATCGTGGGCATCGTTGAGTCATCACAACACGCGCGTTTTATTTCTGGAGTGCCTGTTAGCACGCGCACAGCGTTTCTATGTCAAGGCACAACTGAGCGCCTCCGCCGCCGACTGTGAACGGATCCTGAAAACCGATCCCACCGACGAAAACGCACTGCGCCTGGTGTTGCAAATTTATCACCAACTGGGACGCACCGCGGACGCACAACAACTCTACGAACAGACACAGACCTATCTCGCGGAAACACTGGGCGGTAGTCTCTCCCAAGCCACTCTTCGAACCTACGAAAGCCTTTTTAGTGGCTAATCGCGCCTTTTCAGTGGATTTTCAGTGCCCTATCGTATCCTTCGGGTGTACGGAGGTGCGAGATGGCACAGATTTTTTACGAAGCGTGGCTGGAACAATGTCAGGAGCGCGAATTGGCGCAGTGGCTGGCGTTCGCGGAGGAGTATGCCACTCGATGGCTACTGCGTCGGAACAGAGCCAGCGCGTCGCCACTCTGCCAGCACGATTTGGAAGACATCCTGAGCGAAGTGCGGCTCGCCGTATTGCGATTCAAATTGCCGGAGCATGCCAAGTGCTGGAAGCCCTGCCTCATAGGCTTTGTACAACGGGTGTGCGAGCGTACCTACGCCCGCACTGTGCGTGCCCGTTGTGCCCATCTTTCGTTAGATGTTTTACCTGAGAACGCGCACCCACATCTGGAGATACCCATCGAGCATTTCGACGACGAGCAGTTTGTGCGTTGTGTAGCGGCAGTGCTACGGAAGATGCCTGCGCATCACGCAGCCGCGTTTGTCCTATCGCTGGAAACCGATTTGGCATCGGCATTGGCAGAGAAAGGCGCCCTGCACGAATCGCATGCATCGCTGGCGACGCTCGCACCCCTGCCTGATAAGGCAATCGCGCAGACTCTCAGTCTCAAACCGAGCGCGGTCATCCGCGCCCGTCAACACGCCCGCGAAAAGCTAAAAAAGGCACTGGTAGGAGGCAAGGAACCGCGCGGATAGGAGTCCCTGGAGCAACGAGGGATTTTTCCCCCTTAAGGAGATAATCTCCCAACTTAGCGACCGTCTAAACAGGTCGCCAGCCGCCGCCACTGACAAGGACAGAAAGCATGGCACGATATAGGTCATAGAGGCTGCATCGTCTTGGGGCGCCGATAGGCTTGTGTCCGTAGAGAGCGCGCCTACCGATAGGTTGGTTCGGTACTCATGTCGCGATGATACCATACCTTCCCAAATAGCCTCTTACCACCGCGCGTGCCATCTTACAAGTTCCAGTATAATACCCTGCCTGAACTATCAGCACGGGCGTCGCCCAGATAAACGCCCTTCACATCTACAAACACGCCCTGCGCCAGTGCGCTCATCAGCGAGAGGTACTCGTCGTAGCGTCGTTCCCGAAACGCCTTATGGGGTACCGCCAGCACGACGGCGTCGTAGTGCCCCTTGCGCGTATTGAACGGGTCATCCACAAAGGGGAAGGGCACGCGTGTGCGGTCGCTCTCCAGCACCAACGGGTCGCAAATTTCCACCTGGCATCCGAAGCTCTGCAACTCCGCCGCCAGTTCCTTGACGCGCGTATCTCGGATATCGGGCACATTCTCTTTGAACGCCAGCCCCAACACCAACACCTGCCCATTGCGCACGGGGCGCCCCGCCTTAATCATCAGTTTCACCGTCTCCTTGGCGACATAGACGCCCATCGTGTCGTTGGTGCGTCGCCCAGCCAAAATCACTTCAGGATGGAACCCAATCTCCTGCGCTTTGTGGGTCAGGTAGTAGGGGTCTACGGGAATACAGTGCCCGCCGACCAAGCCCGGTTCAAACGGCAAAAAGTTCCATTTCGTGCGCGCGGCGGCTAATACATCGCGGGTATTCAGCCCCAGCTGATGGAATAGCATCGCCAGCTCATTCATCAGGGCGATGTTGAGGTCACGTTGGGTGTTCTCGATCACTTTGGCGGCTTCGGCGGTGCGAATGTTCGGCGCTTTGTGAACCCCCGCTTTCACCACCAAGCCGTAAAGCTGCGCCAAGATCTCAGTAGTCTCCTCATCCTGACCCGCCACCACCTTCACGATGGTTTCCAGGGTGTGTTCGGCGTCGCCGGGGTTGATGCGTTCAGGCGAGTAGCCCAGTTTGAAGTCCACGCCTGCCTTCATGCCCGACGCCCGCTCCAGCACGGGGGCACAGTCTTCCTCAGTACAGCCGGGATAGACCGTCGACTCGTACACCACAATCGCGCCGCGCTTCATATGCTGCCCAACAATTTCGCTGGCGCTAACCAGGTAGCGCAGGTCAGGGCGCTTGGCTTTATCGACGGGGGTAGGAACGGTGATGATAATCACATCGGCGTCGCGCATCTGTGTGGGGTCTGTGGTAAAAGTGAGGTTCGGGTTGCGCAGTTCCGATTCGGGGGTCTCGCCGTTTCGGTCGTAGCCTGCTTGAAGCTCCTTGACGCGTGTTTCGTTGACATCGAAGCCAATCGTGGGCAGATGCTTGGCGAAGCCCACCGCCAGTGGCAGCCCGACATAGCCCAAACCTACGATACAGACCTGCTTCGGGGTATTCGTCATGGCAAAACTATCTCCTTCGCCCAGTCCCGATTGGCGAGGTACCACTCCACGCTGCGGCGCAAACCCTCTTCCACGCTCACCTGCGGCGCCCAGCCCAGCAAAGCGCGTGCCTTGCTGATGTCTGCCCAAGTGGCTTTTACATCGGCAGGATGCATCGGTTGCTTCTGCCACACCGCCTTCTTGTCCAGCAGATTCTCGATCGTCTCGATAATCCACTGGAGCGATACAGGTCGGTCGCCGCCCAGATTGATAATCTCATACCCCAGCGGTTTCAGCCCCGCGATGGTGCCCAACGCGATGTCGTCGACATAGGTGAAGTCGCGCTCTTGCAGCCCATCGCCGAACACTTGAATCGGTTCCCCTTCAGCAATCCAGCGAATGAACCGAAAGATGCTCATATCGGGGCGCCCCGCAGGTCCGTAGACCGTAAAGTAGCGCAGCACCGTAATATCCAGCCCGTACAGGTGGTGATAGGTGTAGCAGAGGGCTTCTGCCCCTTTTTTAGACGCGGCGTAGGGCGAGAGCGGGCGGTCGGTGGGCTGGTCCTCGCGAAACGGGCGCTCGTTGTTGCCGTAGAGGCTGGAGGTGGACGCCAGCACATATTTGCGCACGCCGTGCTGTCGGCACAGCTCCAGCAGGTTCAACGCACCGGTGGTGTTCGTGGCGATGTAGACCCACGGGTTCTCGACGCTCTGGCGCACGCCTGCCCGCGCCGCCAAGTTAATCACCGCGTCGTAGGGCAAGTGCGCCTCAAAGACCTGCTGGGTGGGTTCCCACGCGCTGATGTCCCCCTGATAGAACTCGAACTGGGATTTTGCTTGCAGTTGGCGCAGTCGCCACTGTTTCAGCTTCGGGTCGTAAGCATCGTTGAGGTTGTCGATGCCGATCACCGTATGTCCCTGCTCCAGCAACAGCTCGGCGGTCTTCGCGCCGATAAAACCCGCACAACCGGTGAGTAAGACTCTCATAGCCAATCCCTTAGCAGCAGAAGTATACCTGTGCTATTGTTCCGCAGCCACTTGCTTCGCCCTACGCGCTTCCAAAAGCAGGTCTTTCACCTCTCGGATGGCTTTCCAACTCGCAGGGTGCAGGAACACCAGCAGTCCCAAAAGCGACCAGTAATGTGTAAACGGTGCAAAAAGCGCCACGCCCAGCCCCGCTGCCCAAAGCAGGTTGACGCCGTAGCGTGGGGAACCAATGTAGCGCTTTGCACTTTGGTGCATAAGCCAGTAGTAGGTGGGTATGTATCCCACACTTATCCCCAGGACGAAGCCATAAAGCTTGTATGGCTCTGGCACCAACGAAGCGAGGACCGCGGAAAGCACAAAACTCATGCCCACATAGGCTCCACCAGCCTTTGCGAACACATGGGTCTGCCCGACAACCAGTAGTGCCTGATTCAGGGCACCGAAAGTAACAAAGTAAAACTGATTAGCTGCCAAGATAGCAAATGCCAATACCACGGCGTGAATGTTCCACTTTGCCCCAAAAATAGAGGGCATCCAGTAATCAGCCGTAATTGCTAAAGGTAAGTACAAACCTGCTAATCCGATGAGCTGTGCTAGCGACGAGAGGCGTACCACATCCAAAAGCTTCGTAGCGTTCTCTTGCATTCGCACATAGAGAGGTACACTGAGCCGCGCAATGGCGTCCCTTGCAAAACTCAACGCACTAATCAAGCGTTGTGCTAACCCATAGTATCCAACAATCGCCTCGCTGGTTAAGGGCAACAGAATCACCGAGGGTGCCAAAAGGCGCAGCTCGTATATCCAAGCCGCAATTCCTAATTTCAAACTTTCGGAGGTGAGACGCTTTATCTCGCTCCATTCCCAGTACCAGCGTGGGCGAAAACGCACAATCAAATAATAGCCGAAGAAAAGAACTAGTTGGCTTGCCCAATATGCACTTACGAAAGCCCACACACCCCAACCGCCTAAGGCAGTTGCGATTCCTATGCTATAGTAAGCGCTTTGAGAAAGGATCTCCACCATCGCCACTTTGCGATACTCTAATGCCCGCTCCGCAAGAGCCATTGGGACACCCGACAACAGCGAAAGAGGCAAAGTACCTGATAAAACCGATACCACCGCAATCAAGTTTCCCATCTGGGGCTGCAGTAAACCGATGGCGCCCAGTATTGCCATAACCAGAAATACAAATGTTATTGAGAGAAATAAAAGCCACCAGAATGCCAGATGGAAGATTTTCTTGGGGGCATCTGAGGGCATGCGCAATAGGTACATGTGTACCCCACCCTCACTGAGAAGGGTTATGTATCTTGCAACACCGAATGCTGCGGCGTAAAGCCCATAGCCTGTCGGTCCCACGATGCGCGTCATATAGAGCAAGCCCACTACACCCATCACGACTGATAGTCCCTGGCGAGCCGTCAAGAAAAGAGTACCTTGAATGGCTCTTTGACGCATTGTCGGGATCGAGCGTTCGTTCATCACGGTGGTATTATAACCTCGACAACGATTTATCAGCAAGGCGTTCTTCATATAACGCCTCGTATTGCCGAACGGTCTGACGGATGTCGAATCGTTCCGATGCGCGTTGCCGCGCCGCTTGCCCCATCTGGAGACGGAGCGCGGCGTT
>NKPV01000017.1 GCA_002254605.1 Armatimonadetes bacterium JP3_11 | reverse complement strand
TGAGCCAGATAACGGATCGGTATGGACGCGCGTTGAGCCTGACTTACACGAACAATCGGCTCTGGCAGGTGGTGGACTTCACGGGGCGTGTGTGGGATCTGATGTACGATGGTCAAGGGCGTCTGCAGAAGGTGCGCTTCCCTGCCGTGCAGGATGAAAATAATCAGTCTCGGCTTTACGAGATCACGCTGGGCTACAACAGTCGGGGGAATGTGATACGCTGGACCGATCGGCGGGGGCAGACCTGGCAGTATGAGTACCTGAGCGCGACGAGCGATGTGCTCAAATGGTTCCGCGACCCCGCAGGCAATCAGTGGACAGCGAGTTATTCCAATGCCGTGCCGGTGGGCATTCAGAGCCTCGGCACGCTTGAAAATGGCAGCAGTCGCTGGACGGATCCCACAGGCGTGTGGGTAGAGTATGGCTTTGCAGCCCCGACGGTGGTGCGTCTCACACAAGGAGGGAACGCCACCCCCTTGCGGCTGACCACGCGGCTGTGGTACAACGGGCAGTATCAGGTGATCAAGCGTCAGGATTCGGCAGGGCTAGTGTGGGAATGGAACTATGATCCGCAAGGCAATCTGCTCTGGAGCAAGGAGCCGAACGGAGCGCAAACGAGTTATACCTATTACCCGAACAGTGATCGGGTGTGGAAGGTGACCGACGCGCTCAACCACACTTGGGAATACACCTACACAGATGTTGGCGATGTCAAGAGCGTGAAAGATCCCGAGAACGCCGCCACAAGTTATGTGTACGATTACGAGTTGAACGAGCCGGCGTATGGTCAGGTGCGTCGGGTAATCGACCCGCTGGGGCGAACGACCGAGTATCAGTACTATGCAGCCGACGAGGCGAACTGGGCGCGTCGGGGTCAGGTGAAGAAAGTGATTGCGCCAGGCGGCTACTGGCGGGAGATGGACTATGGCGGCGCAGGCTGGCTGACACGCCGCACGGTGCAGACGGGCGAGAACAGCAGCGAGACAACGCTGTACAGTTATGACACTTGGGGTCGGTTGCGCGGGATAGACTATCCGCGCAGCGCGGATGTGAGTATGGGCTGGGACGGTGAGAACCGTCGCGTATGGGTGCAGGACGGCGCAGGCAGGCGCGAGTATACCTATGACGTTTGGGGTCGGGTGCGCGAACAACGCGGCTGCTGTGGCAGTGGCGAAGGGATTGAGGTGGTCGCCGTCGCTGCCCAGTATGACGAGGCAGGCAGGAAGCGGTTTGAAAAAGAGCTGCGTGCGGATGGCAGCGTGGTGCGCACGATAGAGAGCACCTACGACGCGCTGGGACGGCTGCAGAGCATCGGCGACTATCGTGGCACGGTGGTCTATACCTATGACAACACGACGGGACGGCTAAAGCGCGAGGATTATCCGAACGGCAGTTATGTGGAGTATACTTACTATGGCGCGAACACCCCGTCGCAGGTGGGCTTTGTGTGGAAGGTGGAACATAAGAAGCAGGACGGGAGCCTGTTGATTGGGTACGAGTATAGTTATGACCTACTGGGTCGGGTGGAGCAGAGCGTGGAGCGTCCGCGTGGGGATGTGACGGCATACACCTACACGCCTGCGGGCAGGCTGGAGAGCGAGGGGCGCACAGGGCAAGTGGCGTATTCGCGTACTTACGCCTACCGTCCCGATGGCAGTCGGGACTTCGTGATACGGGATGACGCGGTGAACGGTTCGCACTGGGATGTGTACGATTATGACGCGGTATCGGGTCGGTTGACGACTGTGCAGGATGTATGGACGGGCGAGGAGAACCGTTTTGTGTGGAACCCCGAAGGCACTCTGGCGCGTTGGGAGAGTAACCAGCCGAACAGTTATGCGCGGGTGTTTGGGTATGATGAAGAGGGTCGTCTGGTGCGGATCGAGCGGGACTATGGCAACGGTAACTTGCAATTGGCATATGTGTATGGGTACAACAGCGACGGTGTTCGGGTGTGGAAGCAGGATGTGCTTAGTCAGCAGGAATATCGGTATGTGTGTCGCATAGGCTGTGGAGGTGTTATTCGAACGTATAAAAGGGAGTTGAATAATCTCAGCCTGCAGTCCGAAAATTATATTAGTACTTATTCTTCAGTTACTTATTATAAAGAACATAAAGATGAATCATTTGTAGAGTTGAGGTGGATAGCTGGGCATATGGTTTTTGAGACCAAAACACTAGAGCGGTTGATGATATATAAGGATAGATTTGGTGTTCAGTTCAGTGCATTCTATCAAACAGCTGTACCTGCAAAGCCTGTACCTCCCTACTATTTGGAACATTGTCCGCCGCCCGATGTACCACCTCCTTTCTTCTTTCCATTTCCCTTGCCTGACACCCCGCCGAATGACTCTCTGCGATATGTTTTTACTGCTACTAACGAACCGAGGTGTAGTGGGAGCAAACCTATCGTTCCAAAGACCGATCCAGCCTATGAGTGCTATCGAAAAGCCTGTGAACGCTGGTGGAAACGCGAGCAGCAGATTGATCATTACGAACAGACTGTTTGCAGCGCCATAGGGGTATGTGCATTTATGAACTGGGCTTTGCCACCTATTGATAAGAACTTAAATCCTGATCGTTACGATAAGTGCTACTCAACAGGTGGAGCCGAAGGTATATTCGGATACACTGCAATCCTTGGATGTTGTGTGGAATGCGGCATTCGCGTTTGCTTTTGGATTACCCAGCCAGAGCGGGAAGTGAACGAGGCGAGGCTTAGATTGGAATGGAAAAAATGTACAAAAAAATTTCATGCCAGATAATTAATATAAGCGTGTTGCTATTAGTGTACCTAATAGGCGGCTGCGCAAGATCGCCGCGAAATGTACCTGCAAGCGTGCATCAAATCCCGACAGGGTATCAGGTAAAAATGGCAGAGTTTACAATAGTCTTCCCTAATGATTGGGAAGGTTCGATAGCACCAGGTATCAATCAGACGGATGGGTATCTTGCTAGACAGGAAATTCACGCGTTCAATCAAAAGTTGAGTGTAAAATTGAGATACTACAGTGAAAAATACGGTTGGGCATCTTATAAGCGATGGGTTGATGATTATCAAAATATATATAAATATAGAAACTGCATTGTTAATCGCTCAAAAATAGATAGATATGAATATACAAAATTTGTTTGCAATGAAAATCATAACATTTCGTTTACGATACTAGTTGATTGTCAGGGCAGTACACTGGTTGTTAATGGGACGGCAAGTTCTGAACAAGATATATCGTACTTTATAAAAATGTTATCAAATTTAAATATTAAAAGAGATTAATCATTATTGTGTGCCGATGCGGGTGTACAATCGGACGATGGGCGGAACGAGCTGGGCAAGTGTGGAGGACTCCCTACCTGCAGGGAACGCGCTGGGGTACAATCAGAACTGGCAGTATCGGCATACAGGCGGTGAGTTGCTGATGATGGGCGCAACAGGTGAGCCGAGCGGGTACTATCCGATGGACAGTAATGGGCTGCCGGTGCAGAGCGAGTTGCCGATGGTGTGTGTGTGTCTGGTGGCACTCGTGCCGATGGTGTGTGCTCCGTTGGAGCATTGCGGAGCGACTTGCGAAATAACTCCTGCAGGCGGCTCAGGACACTCCGATATACCTTATTTGAACCTCTACGGGGTGGGTGGGGTGCCGCAGTATGGGTTGACGACAAATGCTTACCACTTACCGATGTTTCTACCAGGGCTGATTGGATACCTGATTCGAGCATGCCTACAGGGTATCGGCGGGTCTGCGCTAGGAAATCTTGTCGAGTGGATTACTTGCGTTATAGGTGCATTAATACGAGGATATCCCCTAAAAGGAGCGGTCGATGCATGTGGAGGACTCCCAGTAAACGGCTGTGAGCTGCTGGCTGGCTGTATCGGGGGGATATTAGGCGGTCCTCTTGGCAAGTGGATTCCCAGGTTAAAGAATATCGCAGAGGAGCTTGTGGGATGGATAACCTCTGGTCTGTCTCGTGGCTTGACTTTACCACCACCTCCTATAGTGAGCCGCTGTCCTACACCTCGCCCTGTCCCTTCGCCTCGGCAACCGCCCGCTGGTGGGGGTGGAGGACTTCGCTTGGGTCCTTTACCCGCTGTTTGAGGAGGTGACTCATGAGGCAGTTTGTTAACCACTATCTATTTCACGCGACTATTGTAGGCGCTGGGATATTGTCACAGACTTGGTGGTATCCCCAATATGTGGATTGGGCGTGGTATATAGTTTATTTGATACTTGGATCTGCGATTGGTGCTTTACTATGTATCGGAGTTGACAATCTGTTTCAGCGCCTATGGAGTATATCTCTGTTTGAACGAAGATGGACTGGTTTGTTGACTTATGTATCAGTTGCTGCAAGTCTTGTTGGTTTAGGATATGCACTGCTCATCTTACCGTAATGATGGTCGTCTGGTACGGATCGAGCGGGACTATGGGACTGGCGACTTGCAACTGGCATATGTGTATGGGTACAATAGCGATGGCGTTCGGGTGTGGAAGCAGGATGTTGTTAGCCAGCAGGAGTATCGGTATGTATGCCGAATAGGCTGCGGGGGTATCCCGATGCGGGTGTATAACCGGGCGATGGACGGAACAAGCTGGAACACGCTGGAGGAGTATGTCGAAACGCCGACCGTGCGCTGGTATGGCACTGGCGTAGGAAGTTTTATTGACTATCCGTTGCTGGCAGGGCGGTGGCTAAACCTTTTGGGGCTGGATACACAAGAGATGTTGTACCACGATATGCAGCAGATTCCTATCACAGGAGGGGCTACCTTTGGATTTGATGAAGAGTACCTTGATGTGCCGGAGATCTATATGTTGGATACCCATTTATATTCTCCAGTAGAAAACTTCTTCACAGACCACAGATTCGCCTATCTCTACGCGGTTGACAATTCGCGTACTTGGGTGATTACTGTAGCTTGCCTGATAGTCTGTGCGGGAGCGGGTGTTAGTATTGCATTGGCTTGGGATCGTTGTAGACAGACTCCAGTGGCTTTAGGAGGCTGTCAGGGATTATCAGGTCCTGGATGGTGGCACTGCATGATTAACTGTGCGGCGACCACTGGCTGTTCGGGGTATGTGAGCATTGCTCTCTGTGTAGGTTGTTTACTGTGCATCTGCGCAGTGGCTAAGGTGCGACCTGTTTGCAACAAAGTCATTGACCAGTTGAAAAAGGTCAAGAAAATCTGGACAACCTATGACCTATATGAACGGAGGTGGGCAAATGCTTCATAAGTTAGGTACTTTTGCATTAGGCGTGGTCATATTGGTAGTTGCTGCGCTTACAGGATATTTGTCTATCTCTCGGCTTTTGCAGCTACCGAGGGCGTGGGAATACTACGCGAAGACGCCGCCGATGCCTCCAAGTGGATGCTATGGACTTACGGGGGGGGCATACTGGCATTGCATGGTCAACAATATGGCTGGGGAAATCGTCAGTGTGCTGTTCATAGTCGGGATTAGCATCTTCATGATATATTGTATCTGGTATCTACTAAGAGGAACGGCTGTATCCAAGCTTGAGTGACGGCGCCCGAGTATGGAAGCAGGATGTGCTTAGTCAGCAGGAGTATCGGTATGTGTGCCGAATAGGGTGTGGGGGTCTCCCGATGCGGGTGTACAACCGAGCGATAGGCAGCAATAGCTGGGCAAGCGTGGAGGACTATCTGCCTGTAGGGAACCCCGATAAAATAGGGCTTGCAACAGAATTGCGAAAAGTCAAACTTTACTATCCTCATGCGGCGCCCTAAAGAAGGTATCCTAAGAGGGGAGATGATGGGCATGTCGCTCAAGATAATAGAAGGCACTTGGGACGAAGTTCAGCATCACGCTCAGGAGTTGCAGGGACGGCGAGTGCGCGTTTTGGTGCTGCCAGAACCCCCTGTATCAGCTCAAGGCACTTTGCGCGAATTTCTCGGCGAATTTGTGGGGTGCATTGAGGGGCGGGCAGAGCCTATGGCGGAATGCGCTGAAGAAGCGGTGGAAACGCTCATCGCTGAAACTTACCGCGAGCAGGGGCTGAAGATATGACCCTCTGCGATACAGGTCCTCTGGTTGCGCTATTGAACCGCAACGACCCGCAGCACGCGCGGTGTGTAGAGGTACTGCCCCTCCTGCCCCCTGCACCACTGCTGACTACTCTGCCCTGTCTAGTGGAGGCGATGTATCTGCTGCGCCGTGTTGGAGGCATAGAAGCGCAACAACGTCTTTGGCAAATGCGTCAGCAAGCAAAACTGCTGGTTTACTTGCACACCGACACGGAACTGGATAGGATGGAAGCGTTGATGCGTCAGTATGCTGATGTGCCGATGGATCTCGCCGATGCTTCTTTGGTGGCGGCTGCCGAATCGCTAGGGCTGAGAGTGATATTTACTTTAGACAAGCATTTCCACGCCTATCGGATTTACCATCAGGAGGCGTTCGTGGTGTATCCATAGAGCGGTGTCCTGCGGATTGGAGGACGAGCCTCGGTGGTTGGGCACGGATATTACAAGGATCACATTCGGGCGTGGAAGCAGGATGTGCTTAGCAGCAGGAGTATCGGTCTGTATGCCACATAGGCTGTGGGGGTATCCCGATGCGGGTGTATAACCGGGCGATAGGCGCAGAGAGCTGGTCAAGCGTGGAGGACTACTTGCCTGTCGGGAACGCGCTGGGGTACAATCAGAACTGGCACTATCGGCATACAGGCGGTGAGTTGCTGATGATGGGCGCAACGGGTGAGCCGAGTGGGTACTATCCGATGGACAGTGACGCGCACAACCGGGTCACCTGCTTGATTGAGGCAAGTTGGGCGCCGCAGGTGGTGGCGGCGTTGCTCATCTCGCGCCGCTCTCTTCACTCGGATTGACCTGGCATTCCTAAACCCCTTCTTAACCTGTTTTTAACATTTCGCGGCGCATGATTTAACTGCTATGAAGTCTCGCTACGGTTGGATTGGACTGAGTTGCGCGGCGATTCTGGTGTTTACTGCGTGTGGCAAGCCAGCTTCGAAAAGCAACGAGACTTCTACCACGACTCCCACGCTTTCAGGCAAGATCACTATCGACGGCTCCAGCACCGTGTTGCCGATTTCAGAAGCGCTCGCGGAGGAGTTTCAAAAGCGGTATCCGCAAGTGGAGGTTACCGTTGGTAAATCGGGTACAGGGGGCGGCTTCAAGAAGTTTGCGAACGGCGAGATCGACATCACGGGAGCATCGCGCCCCATTCGTGCGGAAGAGGATGCCCTGTGCAAGAAGAACGGCATCGAGTATATCGAGATTCCTATTGCCTATGATGCGATGGCGGTGGTCGTGAATCCGCAGAATAGTTGGTGTGACTCGCTTACGGTGGCGGAGCTCAAAAAAATCTGGGAGCCTGCGGCGCAAGGCAAGATTACGAACTGGTCTCAGGTGCGTTCGGGGTTCCCCAACGAGCGGTTGGTGCTGTTTGGCGCGGGCACCGATTCGGGCACCTTTGACTACTTCACGGCGGCGGTTGTGGGCAAGGAGAAAGCGAGTCGCGGCGACTACACCGCCAGTGAGGACGACGACATCCTCGTGCAGGGCGTCGCCCGCAACAAAGGTGCGCTGGGCTACTTCGGGTTGGCATACTACGAGAATAATCAGGACAAGCTTAAGCTTGTCGCTATCGACAACGGCAACGGTCCGGTGAAGCCGTCGCGCGAGACGGTGTTGAACGGCACTTATCAACCGTTGTCGCGTCCACTGTTTCTATATGTGCATGTAAAGGCGTTGGAGCGTCCTGAAGTTGCGGAGTTTATTAATTTCGCTTTGGCGAACGCGGGCAGGCTCGCGGAGGAGGTGGGCTATATCGGATTGCCCGAACAGGTGTACGAGCTTGTATCGCATCGTGTAGAGCGGCGCATCAAAGGCTCGGCGTTTGGCGCTCACGGCTCGCAGATCGGTGTGAAGCTGGAGGACCTTTACAAGATAGAGGAGGCTTCGGAGAAAAGTGCCCAATAATACGCCTGCAGCAGAGGCTGGCGTAGCGTACTCACGCGCGGTGGTACAGGTTGGCGTCAGCAGCCGAAACCGACGGCGTGTGCGAATCGAGGAGCGCGTTGTGCGCGCTTTCCTTCTCATGTGTGCGCTGTTGGGTGTATTGACCACCTTCGCGATTGTGTTTATTTTGATCACCGAGAGCCTGGGCTTCTTCGAGAAGGTCTCGCTGAAAGAGTTTCTCACGGACACGGTCTGGACGCCCACTTTCGCGAATAAGTCTTTTGGGGTGCTACCTTTGGTGACGGGTACGCTGCTCACCTCGCTGATTGCGATGTTGCTGGCGGGTCCGGTGGGGATGCTGATTGCGGTGTACCTAAGCGAGTACGCTTCGCCGCGGGTGCGCCGTATCGTGAAGCCAACTCTGGAGGTGCTGGCGGGGATTCCGACGGTGGTGTACGGTTATTTCGCGCTCACGTTTCTGACGCCACTGCTGCAGCGGTTCATTCCGGGATTAGAGGGCTTCAACGCGCTTTCGGCGGGGCTGGTGATGGGGATTATGATTCTGCCCACGATTGCCTCGTTGAGTGAGGATGCGCTGTATGCAGTGCCCAATAGCCTCCGCTACGCTTCGCTGGCGCTGGGGGCGACGCGCTTCCAGACGGTGTGGGGCGTAGTGGTGCCTGCAGCGATGTCGGGGGTGTCCGCCTCGTTCCTGTTGGGTGTCTCGCGGGCGGTCGGTGAGACGATGATTGTGGCTATCGCCGCGGGACAGCAGCCGAATTTCACCTTCAATCCGTTGGTCGCTGTGGAGACGATGACCGCCTACATCGTGCGCATTACGATGGGCGATACGCCGCACGGCTCGTTAGAGTACCGCACTATCTTCGCGGTCGGCTTGCTGTTGTTCCTCATCACTTTGGCGTTGAACCTCACCAGCGAAGCGATTCGTCAGCGTTATAAGGGGGCGCGCGTATGATTCAGGTCGTGAGCCGCCCTGAATGGCGGGCGCGCGAGTATCGCCGCGAGCAGATTTTTCAGTTGGTGGGTGCGTTGATTGTGCTGTTCGCGCTGACCACGCTGGTGGTGCTATTGACCAAAATCTTACTGGACGGTTTCGCGCGTTTGAACCCGGAGTTCTTCACGAGTTTCCCCTCGCGTCGCGCCTCACAGGCGGGCATCCTGCCTGCGCTGGTGGGCAGCGCGTATCTGTTGCTGCTCACGGCGGCGATTGCGATCCCAATCGGCGTGGGCGCCGCCGTCTACCTGGAAGAGTTCGCCAAGCGCAACTGGTTCGCGCGCGTGGTCGAAATTAACATCACGAACCTGGCGGGTGTGCCGTCCGTGATTTATGGTCTGCTGGGTTTACAGGTATTTGTGCGCACTTTGCAGATGGAACGGAGCCTGCTGGCGGGCGCGTGTACGATGGCGCTGCTGGCGTTGCCCGTGATTATCACAGCGGCGCGGGAAGGGTTGCGCACCGTGCCAAAGAGCTTGCGCTATGGCTCGCTCGCACTTGGCGCCACTCAATGGCAAACGGTACGCTACACTGTATTGCCTGTGGCGATGCCCTCGATTCTGACGGGAGTCATCCTCGCGCTCTCGCGCGTGGTGGGCGAGACCGCACCGTTGCTGGTGGTGGGCGCGGTGGTGTATATTAGCAAACTGCCCGACAGCCTCTTCTCCAGCTTTACCGTGTTGCCCGTGCAGATTTACAACTGGACTACGCGCCCCCAACACGCCTTTCAAGAGAACGCCGCTGCGGGTATTATTGTGTTGCTTGCGCTGCTGTTGACGATGAACGCCCTGGCGATTTACCTGCGGAATCGGTATCAAAAACGGCTGCCGATCTAAGCGGGTACCGAGTCGGCAATAATTTATTCACCAGAAGCGATGCTCAAGCAGGTTTGGCAGGATAGCCTGCCGCGGGACACTCTAAGCTTCGATGTGTTGGCGATTCCGCGTCAGCCTACGCAGTTGGTGACGCTGGATGCGCTGCGCATTCGCTTTTGCGTCTGGGAAGGAGAGCAGTGGCGCGAGGTGCGCACACATCCACACCGCATGCAGCGCGATTTATATGTTCTGCGTCCTGCGCACGAAGGCAAAACGCTTCTTTATACCGACGGCGCAGGCTGGCTGTGGACAGAAAAGGAACTCATTTCTGAACCCCCGACGCGCACCGTGCCCATCGGCAGGCTGGTCGACGGCGAGGGCGTCGCGCGGATTATCTGTTACGATCATCAGGATCAAGCCCCCTACTACTATGTGCTGGAGAAGCCCCTGCTTACCGATCAGTTCTATCTAACGCCTGAGCACCTGCTTTCGGACGAAATTCAGAGTCTTGTGATGCAGATCCCTCGTTCCGCGACGCAGTGGAACGCTTTTTACATCAATGGGTATCGGTTTGTGGCGTTGCTACGGGCAACAGAGAAGTCGCCTGCGCGGATATACGCCGTCGCACAAGATCGCATCGCGCGTGTGGAGGTGCGTCAGGGGCGTCCGAACCCCGTACAGCGCGTAAATCTACCCTCTATCGGTACGCCGCGCCGCGAGATACCCCTCTGTGTCCGCTACGGCGATCCCAAAGACGAGAAAGAGACGCGTCTGATCGTGATGCAAGCCACGCGCGATCAGGTGGTGCTGACAGCGTTCAGCCTTTCAACCTAACCATGCTACTCTCCTGATAATCCGAGCAGCGTCCAGCCTGCGACGGGGTCAGAGGCGACGAAACGCACCGCGCGGACGATTTTTTGGGGGTGCGGGTTGTGCCATTTGAGCAAGCGTGCGGTAGCGATTTCACCCTTGGCGCCACGCGCACGCCAGAGGGGTAGCCCCTCCAGCGCATATAGGCGGTCGTTCCACGCGCGGATATGGCGTCCGTACACGACTGTCTGCTCTGATTGCGTCCCGTCGGCGTATTCCACCACGATGCGCCCAACTTCGCTGCCGATCTCCGTTTGCCATGCGGTGGTGTGCAGTAGGTACAGCGTGTTTACAGGTCGGTTGAGCGGGAGGCGCACCGCTTTTGGCAGCGACTCGGGGGCAAGATAGCTTGCAAGCATCACGCCGCGTGCGCCACTCAGTGCGAACCGATGCCCGTTCAAATGCGCAGTGCCCACAGGCAGCTCCGTCCAAAGCAGGCTGAGCTGGCTCAGGTCGTAATTCGTCCATGGCACAAGGTTCACCACGAAACCACCGCGTGCATGCAACGCGATGGGCTCGTGATAGTACCGCTCGATAAAGAGCCGTTCAAAATCATAGGACAACTCATCGGGCATGGGGAGGTCGGTATCCCAAGCGTAGGCAGCGGCAATCAGGTACGCAACGAACTGACGCAACTCCTGTCCTTGCAGGGTGCGCTCGTTGAGGGTGTAGCCTGCCCAGGTGCTTTGCAGAAGCCCCGTAATGCGCCTTTGACGCGCCGCCTTTGCGAAGGAGGCGATATTGCGTGGATGAAACCATGTCGTTGCGATTATCTCGCGGAATCCTGCGCTTTGGAGAATGGGCAGGCTGATGTAGTTTTCAGGCTCAGTGGGGGTGTAGTGCCAGTCGCAAATGACGATGTCCTTGAGTTTGCTGAGCCGTTCGCGTATGAACTGTGCGTCCTGTATGCTGGGAGCGTGTGCGCCCCCGTCGTTCGCTTCGCCGGGGGCAAGCAACATATCCCCCCACATAAGCACCTTCTCGATACCCCGCCGCTTCATTTCGCTGTGAACCCATTCTGCGTGCTCCACAAAGAGTTCCGCGACGGTTGCGCCTTGGCTTTCAGGGCGGTTCGGGAAACGCCCGCGCTGGGCGACTTCGTCCAAGCCGATGTGAAAATGGTGTGGTTGGAACACCTCGAACACCTCATCGTAGAGGCGCTGCAGAAATAGGCGGGTTTCGGGGTTGCGCGGAGCAAGCGCCCACGGGGTGTCGGGGTCTTCCGCGAGGTGTTTGTGGGCGTCGTTGCGGAACACCCAGCTCATATGCCCCAGCGACTGAATCAAGGGGATGGGCTCGATCTGGTTTTTGCGGGCGGTCTGCACCGCCGCGCGCAGGAGGGGCTTCGGCGCGGAGATGTCTACCCAGGCGTCGCGAATCGCCTCCCACTGACCGTAGCCACACTCGAGCACCAACTGGTTGAACTTGGCGTGGGCGATGACATTTTCTATCAGGCGGGGCAGGAAGTCGGGCTGCGTGCTGCCGAACAGGTGGACGCCACGCCATTTCAGGTGGGGGTAGTCGATGATGTGCACGGGCGCGGCGACCAGCGCCCCCGAATCGGGTTGGAACCACTGCATGAGGGTCTGTACGCCATAGAACGCGCCTTCTTGCAGGCGCCCGATGACCTTGGCGCCAGCGCGGTTCACTTCCAGATAGTAGGCGCCCTGCTGGTCGGGCACGGGATGTTTGCGCTGCAGGTCGGGGCTGCCCCCAATGAAGACGACGCCTGCTTGGGGCGCGCCTATCTGAATTCGCGTGCGGAGTCCATATCGCTTCCATTCGCGTGCGAGGGCTTCGGCGGCGGAGCGGTAGGTTTCGTCCTCGATGTGGATGTGGGCGACCTGCTCCGCTGGGAGTCGGAACGGTTCGCCTGTGCCACGCCAGAGGATTTTCGGCGGCGGGAGCAATTCAGGCTCGCGCGGTGTGGGCGCCCAGCGGTCGGCAACGGTTTCTATCGACGCAGGAATTTCCAAAGGCGCGCCTTGAGGGGATAAGGGCTTTGGCGCAAGGCGCAGGCGCGCGGTGATCTGGATGCGCTCCCCGCGACGCAACGGTTGCGCCAGCACCCCTGCCCACAGCGTCGGGACTTCACGCGACCACCAACGCGCGCTGCCCCGTCCGTCTAAAATCGACAACGGTTCCGCTTGGAGTTCTAAGTCCGCCACTCGGCTGTTGAGAGCGATGCGCGTCCCTGAGAACAGGCGTTCCGCTGGAAAAGTTTTCGGCTCGCGCGTAAGCGTCTCGGTCGCCAGCTCCCCGTCGCCCGACAGGGTCGCGCCCAACAGGTACTCCGCGTTCCACAAGCCGAGACACCATTCCACAATCGCCGGTTTTTCGCTGCGCCATTCGGCTTCCAGCTGCCATTCCAGCGTATCGGGGGCGGTTTTGCGCAGCGTTTCGATCAGTGTGCCCAGGTCAGGGCTTACGGCATGGCGCAGGATAAGTGTGTCGCCTTCGCGCTCGGGTGTTGGGGGCGTCCCTTGCGAACTATAGTAGCCTGTACTCCAATCGGGTGCAGCCAGTTGCACCCACGAGCCGCGACTCAGCAGCACGCCGCTCACGCGCAACTGCACGCCGTTGCCGCCGCGGATGCGCGCTTCCCAACCGTCGCCTGCAACTACGACAGGGGGCTGAGCCGAAACGATACTACCAACGCAAAGCAGTCCCACCATCGCCAACAGACGCATCGCGCCTGCAAGTTCGCCGCAGCGGCGCTATCTCCTGTCGCTTCAAGGGGCTACCGCGCTCTCGGCTTGGAAGGGAACAGGATTGATGATTGGGTGTCTGTGGTCGTACGGCGCAGCACAAGAATCGCCTCGAACAATCACTTACCGTTCGAAGAGGCTGTTCGAAAAATCGGTGGGGGCAGGGAATCAAAGGGCGCACACACAGGTGCGCCCCTACACAGATCTGTAGGGGCAGACCTGCGTGTCTGCCCTTCCCAAAAGGGGTTTTGCCCCTTGCAAAGGGAATTTTCGAACATCCTCCCGTTCGAAAGAATTAGCAGGAGTCGCTCTCAAAGCGGTGTATAATAAGGTTGGTCGCTTCAGCGACTCACCATGTAAGGAGGTCAACGATGATGATGCGAAAGGTGTTGGCGTTAGGCGCATTGTGCGCAGCGATGACGATTGCCCCTGCACAGATTGTTACCAATCTGGAGCAAGGCGGCAAACTTTATTGGAAGTTCACTGGCGGTCAGTATCAGATCACAGGGGCGATTACTCTCTCTGGGAGCATCGAACCCTCGAATCCGCTTGAATTTACGCTTCAGGATCTCAACAACGACGGTTTGGCGATTGATGTCGAGCTGAGAGTCCAAGACCTGTTCCCCGACTTGGGTATCCATTACACTCTGAACCTGATTGGCGCCGTTGTGTCTGAGAATTCGAATGAGGCGATTATCCGCTGGGCGGCGGATACAAACCCGAATCAGTGCGTTATGGTGGACATCGGGGGAACTCAAGTGCAAGTGTTGATTACTCGCCTTGCGGGTGCGCTCCAAGCGCGCGTGACCCCAATCCCCTGTCAGGCGAATCCTTATAACGCCACCTGGCAGAATGTCACCTTGCAGTTCGAAGAGAACGGCGGCGATGTAAATAACTTGCTGCTTGTGGAAGGATACTTATTCTGCCTGCCGCAGGAATTTACGCGCGCGACGGCTCGCATCTTTAGTATGGACTGGGAAGCGCATGGCGGTGGTTTCACCGGTGTGTTCGGGAATGTGAACGGCGATGACATCGTAGATGACGCGGATTTGCTGGAGGTGCTGTTCAACTTTGGCAGTGAAGGCGGCAGCGCGGACGCGAACGGCGACGGTATCGTGGACGACGCCGATCTGCTGATTGTGCTGTTCAACTTCGGCGCGAGCTGCGGCTCATAATACAGAATCGCACCCCAGCGGGCACGGGACGGGTTCTCCGTGCCCGCTGGGGTTCCTTTTGAGCGCAAAACCTCGCTTATTCACAAATCTTGCCGAAGCCTGTATTTTTTACCAGTGGCTCACCAGCGCACTGTGGAATAAATACCCCAGCATGGGAACGCATTACGCTCACGAGCGTCGGCTCTGTGCGCCCATAGCACCGACATGGAGGTAAGAAGATGCGCTGGCTACGGCGTAGAGACGGATATACGCTGATTGAGATACTGATTGTCGTGATGATTATCGGCATCCTGCTGGCAATTGCGGTGCCCAGCTTTTTCAACGCGAGCGAACGCGCACGCGCGAACGCCTGTCGCGCGAATTTGCGTCAAATCCAAGCGGCGAAAGAGCAGTGGGCGATTGTGAATCGTCGTCCGGGAACTGCCACCCCTGGCTGGGCGCAGCTGGTACCTCAGTTCCTCCAGCAACAGCCGCAGTGTCCTTCAGGTGGAACCTACACCTTGCGGAATGTGCAAACGCGCCCGACTTGCAGTATCGGCGGAAACCACTCCTACTGAAACATCGGCAAATCAAGTTGCCCAAGGCTCGGCAGTATCCTGCTGCCGAGCCTTGTTGTGTTGACTATTTCGCACGAGCAGATACGGTGGTCTGCTCTTACTTCGAGCACCCTCTGCTCCGCGTGACACTGTCGATTCTGAGACTATGCCGCAGATGCCCGCGGCTGCTGAATATGGATTTGGGAAAGCACCTCTTCGATGGTGGTGATGCCGCTGCGCACTTTCTGTAGGGCGTCTTCTTGCATCGTAAACAGCGTGCCTTCGGGCGCAGCGGCGCGTATCACTTCACTGTCGGCTTGCTCGGCAATTAGGCGTCGCACGGGATCGCTGATAATAAATAACTCATATAATCCGACGCGCCCTTTATAGCCGATGTTGCCACATGCGCTACAACCAACAGCGCGGTAAGTATCCAACTGTGTGCTTCCAAATAGCGATGTAATTGCGGGGTCGGTGACGGTGATAGGCTCTTTGCATCGCTCGCAGAGCCGCCGCACCAGTCGCTGCGCCACGACGCCGATGAGCGCGGAGTTAATTAGGAACGGCGGTATGCCCATATCGGTCATCCGTGCGGGCGCGCTGGTGGCGTCGTTCGTGTGAAGCGTGGACAGCACCAAGTGCCCTGTCATCGCAGCGCGACACGCTATCTCGGCGGTCTCCGCATCGCGAATCTCACCGACCAGCACCACATCCGGGTCCTGGCGCAACATCGCCCGAAGCTGACTGGCGAAAGTAAGACCTATCTTCTCATTAACTTGGGACTGTCCTATCCCCTCGATGGTGAACTCCACGGGATCTTCGCAAGTGAGGATATTTCGACGCTCCGACTTGATTTGTTGTAAGAGGGCGTACAAGGTGGTGCTTTTCCCCGAGCCAGTCGGTCCTGTGACCAAGATCATCCCCCACGGTTTGCTGGCGAGGTTCAGAACACCCCGAGCGACCGGATCGGGCATGCCCAAATCGGGGAGACTTTTCGTAGCGTTGTCGCGATTCAAGATTCGCACCACGACTCGTTCTCCGAACACCGTGGGCAGCGAAGAGACGCGTGCGTCCAGCTTCGCGTTGCCCGTTTTGATGACGAATCGTCCATCTTGGGGGAGTCGTCGCTCGGCGATGTCCATCTCCGCCAACAACTTCACACGCGCCGTAACGGCAGGCATCAGGGTTAGGGGAATCTCTCGCACTGGGTAGAGTACGCCGTCGATGCGAAGGCGAATCTGCATTCGGGTCTCTAAGGGTTCGAAATGGATGTCGCTTGCGCCCCGCTCGACCGCTTCCAGCAGCACGCCGTTTACCAATCGTATTACAGGCGTTTGCAGAATTGCTTTATCGATTTGCGAAATATCGGCAATCTCTTCCGATCCTCTCTCTTCGATCTCAACGGTATTGTCCGTTCGCTGTTCATCCACACCGTGTAGGCTATAGATGCGTGCGATGGCTTGCAGGATGCGCTCTGGAGGGCTGAAAGCGACCTTGATAAACTTCCCTGTGCTTTGGCGCAGGTAGTCAATCATTTCCACATTGTTGGGGTCGGCGGCGGCAACCCAGAGGATGATTCCCTCTTCACGCAAGGGCACGACCAGAAAGCGCGTTGCCTCGTCCATGCCAATCCAGTGGCGCACCGCCATCGCTTGCTGGATGGTGGCATCGCTGAGCGGTTCATAGGGGCATTCCCACTGCTCCGCCTGCACCTCGTAATAGTCGTCGTGGGTGATGAAGCCCAGTTCAATCAGCGCTTCTCCCAGTTTTCGCCCCGTCTGACGCTGATACGCCAGCGCCTCTTCCAATTGCTGGGGGGTGATTTTCCCCTTCTGGAGCAGCCATTCGCCCAATCGTTTAACGCCATACATGGTACACTCCTGATAGGAATTATCGGCGTTCGCGGCGTATTTTATAGACTGGACCTGCTTGAGGATGACTCCGTGCGCTGTGAACGCCTGTTTATAGAGGAGGTAGTAATGTACCAGCCGAACCGATTATTAACGAATCCTGTGAATAAGTATATAGTAGAGTTGGCAAAAAACTGGGAAGGTTACGAGTTGCTGCTGCGTCCTGCGCGGCGGTTCCTGTTTCATAACCTATATCGTCCCAGTGCCTATGTTCCGGAGTTCAACAAGCCCTGCTTTGGCGTGTTGTGCCTCCGCGATGATAGGGAGAAGCGTCCCCTGCTCGCGATTGAGACCGAGTCGCAATTGAGCGAGGCGCTGCGTCAATCGTATCGCGATTGTGAGATCCTCTGGCTGGAAATCTACGAGGGACCGGCAGGCATCCATTTCTATTGTGAGAACATGGGGATCCGTTTGGAGATGAGCTGTTCGATTGCGCAGATGGGCGTGGCATTGCGAGCGCCGCTGGCGTGGGTGCATGAGCGGGTCGAACGGCGCTATGTGCCGCAGGGGCGATTGATTCAAAGCTTTCACGAGCGGCTCCTGCGCGAGGCGATTGACCTACTCGTGGGCGAGTTTCCTATCGAGTGCCACCACCAGATGCCGTTCGGGTTTGTGACGGGCTATCGGGCGCAGATGCCGCCCCAAATCGCGCGCTCGGCGGTCGATGTGGTGTTGCTGGTCGGTGCTGCGTACAACCCCGACGGCGTGGTGCTGTTGCCGATTAACCTCAACCTCCATAATGCGCATGTTTCCAACGAGCAGACGACGGAGCGGGACCGTCTGATGTGCGAATTCGCCCGCGAGATCGAAATGCCGTTTCTGACGATTCGCGCGGCGGAGCAGCCCGACGCCTATATCTTTTCTGCGCCTTCCCTGAACGAGAAATCGATTACGGTGGTGGGGCGCGCCCCAGCCGACTGGGCAAACGCCATCCGACCGTTTGTGGAAGCTGCGCTGGAGTGTTTGAACCGAACCCTATAGTAGGGTATAATGCAGAAGGAGGCAAACCATGAACAAGTTCGGTCTGATTCTGGCTCTGGCGGCGCTGCTCGGTGCAGGCGCTGCTGCGATTATCGTGGGTGCGAAGGGCAACGGAACGACCCCCTCGGCGGCGGTGTCTTCCACCGAGAAGCCGAGCTGTTGCTCCGGGCATAAGTAAGCGCCACGAAACGCCACGAGGAGCAACTCCCTCCTGGCTGTACAAGGGCGTGGATTCCTCACAGCGTGCCGGATGCGCTTGTCGTCCTGAACGCTGTGAGGGGCTTGCGCCATTGGGAACATGATACGCAAAGCGATTGTGCCGATGGCGGGGTTGGGCACGCGCCTGTACCCCGTCGGTGTTGTCTTACCCAAAGGGTTGATGCCGTTTGTGTTGGCGGACGGCAAACTGACCACCGGGCTGCAACTCATCGCCGAGACGCTTCTGCGGGCAGGCATCGAACAGATTGGCATAGTCGTCTCGCCTGAGAACCGCCCTGTGTACGAAGCGTTTTTGGAAGGGGGTGGAGAACGCTACGCTCCCGCACGCGCCAAACGCCCCGAAATGCAGCGGATTTACGAATCGCTGCGAACCTTGCGTGGACATCTGAATTTCATCGAGCAACCGGAACTGCTGGGGCTGGGGCACGCTGTGTGGTGCGCCCGCTCCTTCGCTTGCGGGGAGCCGACCTTGGTCTTTTTGGGCGACCATATCCCCCTTCCGCTGGGCGACCCGACGCCGATTCAGCAAGTGGCGCAGGCGTATGAAACTGTTCAGTGCCCTGTGTACGGGGTGCATCGCGTGCCGCGGAGTAAGGTTTCGGCATACGGCATCCTGCGTGGCGAGCTGACAGACGCCCCGCGTCTCTACCGCCTCCAGCGACTGTATGAGAAACCCACGCCCGACTATGCCCAGCAACACCTGCACACGGAGGGGCTGCCCTCGGATGAGTTTTTTGCACATAGCGGAATTTATGCGTTCCCACCCGCCCTGTGGGAAACGCTGGATCACATCGCCACGCAGTACGACCCTGCCAGCGGCGAGTGGACGCTGACCGACGCTCAGCAACGCCTGCTGAAGCAGATGCCCGCTTATCTTTATGAGGCGGAATCGCACTGGCTCGACTTCGGCGCAACTCACGAATACCGCCACGCATTTTGCTACCTTGCGGGGTGCAGCGATGTATAAAGCCGAGTTTCGCTATCACGGCGATCTTCTGACCCTGATCGCGCAGCCCGATGGCAAAGGCTGGAACATCACGCTGCCCAACGGTACGCACTACATCATAGAGCATGCCGAGGCGCATGAAAACACACTCACTCTACGCACCGCGACAGGAATCATCCAAGTTGCCTTTCTGCAGACGCCTCAAGGCGTGGAGATTCACGAACGCGGGCGTGCCTATCGGTTCCAGCGGGCAGAGGCGCCGCGCCGCGGCAACACACAGCACTCCAGCGCGGAAGGCATCCTGACGGCGCCGATGCCTGGCTTGGTGACCAAGGTGTTCGTGCAACAGGGCGATCCCGTAGAAGCGGGTCAGCGCCTACTCACCCTCGAAGCGATGAAGACCGAGCAGTCGCTGCGGGCGCCGTTTACGGGCATCGTGCGCCAGTTGAACGCGCGCGAGGGCGAACTGGTGCAGGAAGGCACTGTGCTGCTTGAAATTGCGGAGGCATCGGGCGCTGCGGAATGAGAGCGACGGGTTCGCAGGAGAACCAAGCTTCACCCCGAACTAAAAATCCTATGAAACTCGCTTGTCAGGAGGGCTTGGTCCCCGGCAACAGTTTGCCTGAGCGACTGGAGAAACTCGCGGCGTGGGGCTACGAAGGGATTGAGTTCTGGGGCGGCGGTATCAAAGAGCGCGTAGCCGAGATTCAGAGCGCGCTCAAAAATAGCTCGATCCGAGCCAGCACGATTTGTGCGGGATTCCGCGGATGCCTACTGGACGCTGACCCCATCCAGCGTGACCTTGCAATGCAAGACATTCGCGATCTGCTCTATGTAGCGGGCGACATCGGCGCGGTGGGGCTCATCGTCGTGCCGATTTTCGGAAGTCCACGCCTACCTAACCTCACCCCCCTGGCAACGCCAGAGCAACTGGAACGCGAACTGTTGCTGAAACTACTGGAAGATCTCGTGCAGACCGCCGAGAAGGCAGGAGCGCATATCTTGCTGGAACCGTTGAACCGCTATGAGACGCACTTTCTGCGGCGGCTCGAGCAAGCCGCCGCGATTTGCGATGCCCTGCCTCACCCGAACCTGAAACTCATGGCGGACTTTTTCCATATGTCGATTGAGGAGGCGGACATTCCCGCGGCGATTCGCACCGCAGGCACGCATCTCGCCCATGTCCACTTGGCAGACAGCAACCGCTTGCTGCCAGGTCAGGGTCATACCGATTTCAAGAGCGGGTTCGCCGCGTTGCGTGAGATAGGCTATACGGGCTACATGGCACTGGAGTGCGGCATTGCGGGCGACCCCGCTGTGGAGTTGCCCCGCGCGGCAGCGTATTTGAAAGCCCTGTGAACTTCACGCCGCCTTGTGTTCCAGGTGCTGCTTGGCGCGGTGCACCCGCAGGCGTTGCTCCGCCTCGCGCAAGATGTGCTCGCTATCCTCGCAATCGCGTGGGTAGAACGCCCAGCCGAAATGCACCTGAAACCGCTGGCTTAGGGGCGCGCTAAAAGCGGTTTGCAGCCACTCTTGCAGCGTTTGCGCCACGCGCGCGGCAATCTTGGGCGCGTGTTCACCCGCATAGGGCATCAGCAGCCCCAGGGCAGCGTAGCCATATCGCCCGACAATATCAGCTTTGCGCACCGAATCGCGCACGACCGCCGCCGCTTGCAGCAGCAACTCCCCCAGCGCGAACTCCCCCAGCGCGTCGAGGGTACTCTTCTCCGCCACAAACTCAAACAGAGCGAACCCTACGGTCTGATCATAGCGTGCGGCGCGTTGCACCTCCTCGCGCAGACGCACACTGAGATAGTCCACCGAGAACAGCCCTGTCTGCGGATCTAAGATACGCGCTTCAAAGTCACCCCGCTCCAACGCACGGGCGCGATAACGCTGCTCGTCCACCCAATCCGCCTCGCTCACGATGCGGCGCAGTTTCTGAGTCGCGTTGCGCAGGATATGCGACACATAGTTGCACGAAATTTTGAGTTGGTGCGCAATCTCTGTCTGATTGTAGCCTTCGTTGAAAAACAGATGGATGACCTGCTGCTCAATCTGTTTGAGCTGTTGCATTGCGGTCTCCACCACGACGCGCTCCTCAATCGGCAAGTTGAAGCTCTGGCATGGCTCGCAGTGGAGCTTCTCAAGGTCGTAGCCGTTCCATTCTTCCTCCTCGTCTTCGTAGATGGCGTCGAGCGAACTGACCTTGAACACTTCGCGGGTCATCAGCACATCTTCCACGGCTTTGGTGGTCATGCCAAGGAACTCGGCGATTTCCTGAGTGGTGGGTGGGCGTCCGTAGCGCGCACTCAGTTCGTTCACCACACGGTTGATTTTGCTGTTCAGTTCCTGCAGCCACGCGGGTTCTTTGATAATCTTGCCCTTATCGCGCAGGTAGTGCTTGATTTGCCCCACAATCAGATGCGTGGCGTAGGTGGTGAACTTGACCCCTTTTTCGGGGTTGAACAGGTCGAGCGCGTTCAGCAGCCCCAGATAGCCTTCCTGTATCAAATCCTCGAGCGGTTCACCTGAACCGATAAACTTGCGGGCGATGCTTTCGACCAACCCCGAGAGCTGAATCGTGATTGCATCGCGCAGTTCCAGATCGCGCGTCTGGCAGTACTCCAACACCAGTTCCTCCGTATCCCGTTTTAGCATAGCGTGCTCCTCCTGAGCTTCGTGTAGCACGGACAGTCCTCTCCGTGCGGTTGTGGCATCGACAAAGCGACCCACGCCGAAATCTATTGAATCGCGTTAATCAGCTTGAACATCGGCATCATAATCGAGATAGCGATAAAACCGACCACCCCACCAAGGAACACAATCAACAACGGCTCGATCATCGAAGTCAGTCCCTTGATGGTCGCATCCACCTCTTGCTCGTAGAAATCGGCGATTTTGACCATCATTTCGGAGAGTCGCCCCGACTCCTCGCCGATGTCCATCATGTGGATGACCATTGTAGGGAACAACCCCGTCGAGGCGAAGGGTGCGCTCAGAGGCTGTCCCTCGCGAATGCTTTGGCGTGTGCTCTCAATTGCGTGCGCCAGTACCTGATTGCCCGAAGTTTGCCCCACGATTTCGAGCGTGCGCATCAAGGGCACACCACTGGAGACCAGAACCCCCAGCGTGCGCGCGAACCGCGCCACCGCCAACTTCAACGCCAGCTCCCCGAAAATGGGGAAGCGCAACTTCAGCCAGTCGTACTGGTACTTCCCTTTGGGCTTGCGGATATAAGCCTTAATGGCGAACACCACTCCAATCACCAGTCCCGCCAACGCCCACCAGTAGCCGATCAGAAAGTCGCTCGCGCTGAAGAGGAACTTCGTCATCGCGGGCATCTCGACATTCATGCTGGCGAAAATCTCCTTGAACTTGGGCAATACGAACATAAACAGAGCCACCAACACCAGAAACGAGAACACCAGCACCATCACGGGATACATCATCGCCGATTTGATTTTCTGGCGCACTTCCAAATCTTTTTCGAGGAAGGTCGCGAGGCGGTCTAAGATTTGATCCAGGATACCTGCCACCTCGGCTGCGCGTATCATGTTCACGAACAGGTCGGTGAACACGAGGGGATGTTTCTCCATCGCTTCGTTGAGCGCCATGCCTGATTTGACATCTTTGCGCACGCTGTCGAGGGCGTTTTTGAGCGCAGCATCTTTGGTCTGTGTATGAAGGATGTCTAAGCAGCGCAGGATGGGGATGCCGGCGTCGATCATCGTGGCGAACTGGCGCGTGAACACCACCAGCGCCTGCAGTTTGGGCTTTTTAGATTTACCCAGCCCGCTGAACAGCTTGGTTTTCTCGCGTTGCTGCTCCACGCGCACGACATGCAAGCCCTGTTCGTGGAGTTTTGCCAGCACGAGTTGTTCCGAATCGGCTTCCATCGCGCCCTTGAGCGTGCGCCCCTTGTTATCGACAGCTTCGTATCCGAACAACGGCATCGTGTCTCCTCCTTACGCGGTTTTGAGCAACTGCTGGAAGTTCTCGCGATCCATGGCGCGGTTCACGGCTTCCTCGTAGGTGATGTAGCCGTTGCGATGCAGGTCGGCTAACGCGCGATCCATCGTCATCATGCCTTGTCCCGACTGGGTCTCCATAATCGAGTAAATCTGATGGGTTTTCCCCTCACGGATGAGGTTGCGGATGGCGGCGTTGGCGAGCATCACCTCGATCGCGGCGACCCGCCCCCCGCCAATCATCGGGATCAGTTGCTGGGCAAAGACCGCCTCGATGGTGTTCGCCAGAAGCACGCGAATCTGCTCTTGCTGATGGGGTGGGAACACATCGATGATGCGGTCGATGGTCTGCGGTGCGTTGCGCGTGTGCAGGGTGGCGAACACCAGGTGCCCTGTCTCGGCGAGCGTCAGCGCAGCTTGAATCGTCTCTAAGTCGCGCATCTCGCCGATGAGAATCACATCGGGGTCTTCGCGCAGCACGGCACGGAGCGCATTATGAAAACTTTCCGTGTCGGAATGCACCTCGCGCTGGTTCACCATTGCGCGTTTGTGAGTGTGTACATACTCAATCGGATCTTCGATGGTCATAATGTGGCACGGGCGCGTCTGATTAATCAGGTCGATCATACACGCCAGCGAGGTGGATTTACCCGACCCCGTAGGACCCGTCACCAGCACCAGCCCGCTGTGTTTTTTGACCACTTCGTAAATCACGCTGGGCAGGCGCAGCGATTCGATAGAAGGGATTCGCGAGGGGATGACGCGCATCGCTGCCGCCACCGCGCCTTTTTGCATATACACATTGAAGCGAAACCGCGCCGTGTCTTTCACCGTGTAGGCGAAGTCCAGTTCGTGATGGCGTTCGAACTGCTCCAGTTGCTGGTCATTGAGCGCTTCATAGACCAGTCGGCGCGTGTCGTGGGGGGTAAGGGGTTGATAGGGCAATGGCGTCAGGTGCCCGCTAAGGCGAATCGTGGGCGGCAACCCCACAGTCAGATGCAAGTCGGAGCCGCCGCGCTCCACGCACTGTTTTAGTAAGTCGTCGATGGTGACCTCTTCAACGGACTGCTCCTCGCCCGCGATTTGCAATGTGACATCGGCGGCGTTGGCGACGGGTTGCGCCTCGTCTTCCGTCGCTTCCAGTCCGACCAGTTTGCGCCAATCGAAGTGCTGTTCCATATCCGACCCCCTCAGAAGGTTTCGAGCCGAAAGTATTTTGGGCAGGGGGTCGGAAAAACTTTACTGGCAATTCACCGAGCCGTTGCGGTTTATGAGGCATGCTCTAAGGCATGCGCAACACGATTTTGCCGAAGAAGTCGCGACTCTCCAGTTTTTCGTGGGCTGCACGCGCCTCATGCAAGTCAAACACGCTGTCCACAATTGGCTTGAGCCGTCCTGCAACTATGTGCGGCAAGATCTGCTCCAGTTCCGCACGGGTGCCGATGTAGGTTCCGTGAATTTCGAGTTCGCGGCTAAAGATGTAGCGGATGTCGAAATGCGCTTCGGCGCCGGTGGTGGCGCCACAGGTGACTAACCGCCCGCCTTTGGTGAGCAGTCGAATGCACGAATCAAATACCGCTTGTCCCACATGCTCGAACACGACATCGACGCCTTCGCCTTCGGTGGTGTCGCGCACCTGCTTGAACCATTCGGGGGCGCTGTGGTTCACGGTGAAGTCGGCGCCCAGTGCGCGGCAGCGCTCCAGTTTCGCCTCGCTGCCTGCGGTCGCGATGACCAGCGCGCCGCGGAGCTTCGCAATCTGGATCGCAGCACTGCCCACGCCACTGCTGCCTCCCATCACCAAAACCCACTCCCCGGGTTGTAGGCGGGCTTTGGTCATCAACATGTGCCACGCGGTGAGAAACACCAGCGGAAACGCCGCCGCCTCTTCGAAACTCAAGTTGGAAGGCTTGTAGAGCAGGTTGCGCTCAGGCACAACGATATACTCCGCGTAGCCACCCGCACGGTGCGCCCCAATCACTTGCACCTCCCGACACAGGTTTTCGCGCCCCATTTTGCAGAATCGGCACTTGCCACAAGCCACTACAGGATAGAGAATCACTTCGTCGCCTTCGCCCCACCCCCGCACACCGTCGCCTACTTCCGCTACTTCGCCTGCAACATCGCTGCCCAAGATATGCGGTAAAGGCGTTTTGTAGGCAGGGATCCCGTTGCGTACCCAAATATCTAAGTGGTTGAGCGCACACGCACGCACGCGCACCTTCACTTCCCCTGCGCCGACGGCTGGCTCAGGAACGCTCTCCTCGTAGACGAGTTTATCCGTACCGCCAAACTCATGAATCCGAACCGCTCGCATAGCATAGATAGTACCTAAACCCTTGCCCTCGAATGCACCCGTTCGCGAAATTGGGTATACATTTGTCTACATCCTCATCCTAAAGAATGGAGGCTGTGCCATGCAAGCCAAGGAGACGGATTTCTGGATTGCTTCGGAGCGCAACGGCGAATATCCGTTCACGCGCGAGGACTCCTTCGAGCGCAAGTTGCGTCGCCATCGCAAGTTACACATGAACTTGGGCGAACCGCTGGATGCCCAGCAACAGGCGATTGCTTACTTAGAGCGGGTGGAAATGGAGTACCTGCTGCAGCGTGCTGAGCTGACCCCACGTCAACGCTATGTGTGCGAGCAGTACCTGAACGGGCTGACGCTGCGCGAGATTGGCAAGCGGATGGGCGTCTCCAAGCAAGCGGCGGCGAAGACGCTGAAGTTTGCGCTGGTGAAGCTCAAGCGGGCATGGCGCAGCAACCCCTTTCACGGGTTGGCGGAGGTCTACCGGCGCGAGGTGAGCCGAGTGGGCAGCCGACGGTAGGCTATAACACACGCACGAACGCCCCACCCGGCATACGCCGCGCCAACCCATGCATCTCCAGCATCGTGAGTTCCGCTTGCGCCGTGTGGACCGGCAAGCCTACCTGCCGCGCAAGGGCATCCACATGGCGCGGCTCCAAATCCAGCGCGCTCAGCAGTTTCTCCTGAATCTCGGTCAAAATTGGCAGGCTCATCGTGCGCTCGCGCGGCTCACTCTGAATTTTCAACGCATTTAGGATATCTTCCACGCTGTCCACCAGTGCGGCGCCGTCTTTGATAAGCGCGTGGCACCCTTTGCTTTTGGGGTTGTCGATACTGCCGGGTACCGCGAACACTTCGCGCCCGCAGTCGGCGGCGAGGCGCGCAGTAATCAGCGCACCGCTTGCTTCAGGGGCTTCCACCACAAGCGTTCCCAACCCCCACGCGGCGATGAGGCGATTACGCACGGGGAACCGCCATGCGTCGGGCGTTGCGTCCCAGGGGTACTCGCTGACGACCGCGCCCCCCGATTCCGCGATTCGACGAAACAGCGCACGGTTCTCGGCAGGGTACAGGCTTCCCAATCCGCTACCCACGATGGCAATCGTGCGTCCGTTCGCCTCCAGCGCAGTGCGATGGGCGACGGTGTCTATCCCCAGCGCGCCCCCACTGATTATCGTTAGCCCTGCCGCACATAGGTCGCGGGTGAACCGTTCGGCAACCATACGCCCGTAGGCACTCGGCGTGCGCGTGCCCACCACACTGACAGCGAACCGATCGCGCTCCTGCAGCGTACCCCACACAAAGAGAGCAGGAGGCGGGTCAGAGAGCGCTTCCAGCGAGTGTGGGTACTCATTCGAGACGCCTGCCACCAGCAACTGCACCTCGCCCGACTCCAGCAACGCCGGCATCGACACAGGCGCACGCGACGCATTTTCGATCGCCACCACATCCACCTCGCGTATGCCCGATACTTCACGCAACGCCGCCGCATCCGCACGCAGCACGCCCTCGGGATCACCGAACCGCTCCAGAAGCGCACGCAACTTATTCGCAGAGAACTCCAGACTGAGTAGCCTCAGCCACGCAATCAACTCATCTCGGCTCATGGTCGCTCCACAAACTCCCATTCGCGTTTTCGGAAATAACTTAGCCCCAGCAGTGCCATCC
>NKPV01000008.1 GCA_002254605.1 Armatimonadetes bacterium JP3_11 | reverse complement strand
CGTTTGCTGCCCCATCCGTTTTTTGAACAGTCCGAGCAGCCCCACAAGGCAAGAGCAGCCTTGCCCTGAACTGCGCCTGCTGCCGCCCCATCGCTCCCAAGCGGTTTGTTTGGGAAGCGCATTCGTTTCCGTTCAGCCCTGCTTGGAGCAGTGCTGCTGGCGCCACCCGCGCCTCAAAATGGTTGGGCAAGGCAGGAGGGCGCAACCCACTCTGGCTCTTCGGTCGTCAGGCGCTCACCTCCTTGCTGGGGAGGGGATTCGGGAGGCGTGTGGGGATTCCTGCTGTAGGAAGTGGAGAACAGCATCTTATGGTTGACGGAGGCTGGAGTACCACTGGTCTGTCTTCGTATTAAACAGGCTCTGGAACATACTATGTTCGGGGTTGCGTGGCGTTGTCGCTGCGCTGGGCTTGTTCCTCAAGCAGCGCATCCAGCATTTCGTAGGCGTAGCGCAGGTGGGGAATGAGGATGGAGCCGCCGATGATTAGCGCGATGTTCATCGCCTCATGTAGTTCCTCGCGGGTTGCGCCCTCCTGCACGCAGCGGTCTAAGTGATAGAAGATGCAATCGTTGCAGCGCAGCACCATAGAGCCGACCAACCCCATCATCTCTTTGTATTTCACGGGGATAGTTCCGTCGGTGTAGGCGCTGGCGTCCAGCGCGAAAAATCGCTGGAACGGCTTGAAGCCGCAATTCAGAATGCGCTCATTCATCTCTTGCCGATACAGGCGCGTTTCGTGCGGTTTGCGTTGCATCGCACTGAGTGTACCTCATCTGCTGACGCATCCGACACCAACGCTTCCCTACGATGGGAGGAGGCTTAGCTCACTTCGCCTTTCGTGATTTGCATAAAGACATCCTCGAGATCGAGCGACTCCTCGCGGAAGGCGGCGATTCGGTAGCCATCGCGGATGAGTGCGGCGAGCAGGTCTGCTTGTTCTTCGAGCCCGCCAGCGAAATGCACATACAGGCTCCCGTTGCGCTGCTCCACGCCGTGTACATGCGCTTCGCGCTCCAGTCGCTGCACCAGCGGCTCCATCTCGCCCAGCGGCTTAATTTCCAGGATGCGGCTTGCCTGCAGTTGCCGTACAATCTCGTCCACTGCGCCCCATACCAGGAGCTCGCCTTTTTCGATGATGCCTATCTTGTTGCAGAAGTCCGCCAGTTCGGGTAAGATATGGGAGGAGACCAACACGATTTTGCCCATCGCGCCCAGCTCGCGAATGAGCTCTTTGATTTCGATGCGGGCGCGTGGGTCTAAGCCCGACGCAGGCTCGTCCAGCAGGAGCAGGAGTGGGTCGTGCACGAGGCTTTTCGCAAGGCACAACCGCTGTTGCATCCCGCGCGAGAGCGTCTCCACATAGGCGTCCTTTTTGACTGTAAGGTCAGTCAGCGCCAGCACATTTTCGATAATCGCGGCACGTTGCGCTTTGGGGATTCGGTACGCGGCGGCGAAGAATTCCAGATACTCCGTGACGGTGATGCCTTCGTACAGTCCAAAAAAGTCGGGCATGTACCCCAGCAGGGGGCGCACCTCTTCGGGATAGCGCACGATATCGATGCCGTTCAGCGTCGCCGTGCCCGCAGTGGGCTCCAGCAAGGTTGCGAGCATCTTGATGGTCGTGGTCTTCCCAGCGCCGTTCGGTCCGATAAAGCCGAACACATCGCCCGGATATAACTGAAAAGCGATGTCTTTCACCGCAACCAAATCCCCGTATTCTTTGCGTAATCCCTGCACATCCAGCATAAAGCGACACCCCTATTTGCGCCATGCGTATTTCAACCCTCGATAAGTGAGTCCTGCAAAGAGGAGCGCCAGCGCAAGGTAGATCCCCCCCTGCACGAAGCCCCATCCCATGTACCGAAGCCCTGCACTGTAACTTTCGCCTCGCAAGAAAAGGAAGTCGCTACCGAATCCCACGAAGCTAAGCTGATACACCGCCCAGAATGGGTTAAGAAAGAGGAGTGCCCATGCACTTAGAAACGAGGCTATCCACCAATAGATGCCTTCCCGATAGCTTTGAATGCCGCTAATAAACCCTATCGGGGCATCGCCCCCACTGAAGATGAGAAGGAGAAGCGGCAACAGGATCAGCGCGAACACTTGCCCGGCGTAGAGCGCCGATGCGGTCGTGAGCGTGCGTCGGAGCTTGAATGAGAGCCACATCCCCAATGACACAATCAGCGCTCCCCACCCGAACAACATCCACACCCCCGCCCCGAAGCGGTACAGCTTCGTAGCGAGATCGTTAGAGATGTCCGTACCGATACCGAGTAGCAGGAGCGGCAACACAAGCAGGGTGAACCCCGCCACTCGCATGAGCGCTGTGCCCCACTTACCCCATAATATCTCCTTTGCCGTCAGGCGCGTGAGCGCAAGCGTCTCCCAAGTCTGCTTCTCGTATTCCAGTGAGAAGAGGTTGTATGCCATTAGCGGCGCACTCAAGCACATCGCAAACAGGCACAAGGTGAGCGTGGAAACAAAACCTGCCTCCGTGAAAGATACCAGCTGCAGTAGGAGCAGATAAATCAAAGCGATGCTCACCGCTGCGGTTCCATACAGGAACGGTTGACGCTTCCAACGGTTGCGCATCGCGCCATACAGCTGATAATACAGCAAGGGATTCTCCAGCCACCGCTTCATCAGCGTACCCCCTTCAGCGGGAAACTAATCAGGTAGTTTACTTCGGCGGTTTTTTCGGCGGCGTCGTTCACTTCGGGCGGCATCACGGGTTCGGATGCCTGGGCGGTCAGCACGGCACATTCCTTGAACTCGCGGCGTTGCAAAAGGAAACTCGCCAAAGCGTCGGGAGACAGAGCGGGCGCTTCCCACCGTAAGCGCGTAAACGCGAAGGGATTGGTTCTGAAGGGTTGGAGCGCTATGCTCGAAATCGTCTTGGCGCGCCGCGCAGGGAGATCGCCTATCGCTGCCTCGCCGAAGGGCGTCAGGATGCGCACAGCGTTCAGGTCGTAAGGCAATTGATTATGCAGTTCACCCGCCAGATAGAGCTTCCCACGGCGTCGCTCGATGCGCAATACCCCGTCTACTTGCCCGCGCAACTGCACGGTGCGCGTGTAGCGAAACCATTGGAAGCTGAGGTTCGACACCCGATACCCTTCCACCTGCGTCGGCTCGCCCTGAACCGTGCGCACAGAGGGGGTCGAATCGACGCTCGCGCCGAACGGTTGCGCTAAGCCCGCTTCCACCATGTCGCTCTGGTCAAACTGGAGATCGAACCGTCCCGCACGGGGAAAGAAGAACAGCACGCTATTGACGGCGTAGGCGTCGGGACCGCCCGCCTGCGCGATGATTGTTGTCTGCACCTTGCTGGAGAGCGACTTGCGGTACAATTCGCCTGCCAACTGCCATAACACGCCTACGAACACCAAGGCAATCAGCGGCGTGACCACCCAAGCCCAATCCAACGCGCGGAGACGCTTCAGCGTCCAGTAATTAACTGGCACCACCATCAGAAAGTAGACGCCCAAAATTACGACAATCAACGCCGCGCTGGGGGGCTTGATTTCGACATTTGTGCTAAGCCGCGGCTGACCACTCCACGGGTCTTGCGTGTAGCCGCCCTGATATTGATGAATCGACGCGATCGTGAAGCTGGGGGCAAAGCTGAGTGTTTGGTTGATTAGGCGTTGCCAGAATAGCCTGCGTGCGTTGTAATCGCGCATCGGCTGGTCTAACGGGTTGAACGCGAGGAACACGACCGCGCCCAGCCCATAGGGACGAACGGCGATTAGAGGCAGTCCATCCTGCTGGAGCAGAGTCGCGCCTGTGGTCAGGGTTGCCTTTGTGAGGGTCGCTGCGCCTTCTGGGGCAGGCTGTCCCGTCCAGTTGCCGAGAGCGCGTAGCTGGCTTACGGGAGCAGCGCCCTGCACGCGCACGGGCAGCAGCGCCTGGAGGGCAGGGTTTTGCAGGTAGACGGCGCCCGCGCCGCCCGGAGCAATCAAAACCCCCCCTAGCATGACCCACCGACGCAGCGCATTCCACTGCTCCGCTCGCAAACGCTCCGCGCCTGAACCCAGCACAATCATCTGGGCACCGCTGAGCGCTATCGCCTGCTCGGGGAACAGTTCAGGACGGCAATAAGCGACTCGGTAGTGACCGCGAACCGGACGATTCGTAGAGTAGTCGACTTCGAACGGGTTTTCCACCGTTTGCGTTTGCTGCAGCACTTGCAACCCGCCGATCGAATCGCCCACCAGCACGGCGAGTTGGTCGCCTTGCAGTACTTGTGAAATTTTTTGTTGCGTTTCGATAGTGACTCCACGGGCAGTGAATCGGAGGGTCGCCTGATCGCCGTAAAGCCCTACGATGGGGGTAGTGATGACCACTTTGCGCGAGCCTGCGGGTAAGTCAATCGGATAGAGGTACTCGCGTCGGCTGCCGAAGCCCCCTACGATGACGCTCAACATGCCCTGGTAGTTGCCCGATTTCGATTCCAGTTGCACGGCGAGCGGGAACGCACCGTTGGCAGCGGGCGTGGTTCCCAGCAACGGTTGGACGCGCATCTCCACTGGCGACTGCCCCCACATCGCAAGGAGCAACGCCCCCCCTATCCCCAAGCAGAACACCCAGCGCCGCATGGCAATAGATTCTATACCCTGCTGTAGGGATGATTCCTGCTGTGGGGGTGTGGCTTTAGTCCAAAAATCGCACGGTTGCAGGTGGGGTTATGCCCGCTGCTGCCCCGCGCGACAGGAATTCGGCGATTGCCCGCCGACCGCGCTCGCCCATCTCCAGTGTCAGCGCGTTCACATACATCCCCACAAACTTGTCTGCGGTTTGGGGATCAATCCCGCGCCCGAACTGCATGGCGTACTGCATCGCGGCGGCGCGGTTCTCCAACGCCAATCGGATGCTCTCGCGGAAGGCGCGGGCGATTTCGCGCTGCACCGACTCGGGCAAGTCGGCGCGAACGGCGTTGATTCCCAACGGCAGGGGCAAACCGCCTGTCTGCTCGCCCCACCAGACGCCCAAATCGAGCAGGAGATGGAGCCCCGCTTGTCGGTGGGTCAGCTGTCCTTCGTGAATCAGCAATCCCACAGGAACCTCTCCGCGTTGCACCGCAGGCATAATCGCATCGAAGGGCATCTCAATCGTCTTCGCATCGGGCAGGAACAGGCGCAACGCCAAATAGGCGCTGGTCAGATAGCCCGGTACTGCAATGGGGTACTCGCGCAGTGAGTTGAGCGGAATAGGCTCACGCGCCACGAGCATCGGTCCGTAGCCGTCGCCGAAACTGCCGCCCTGATTCAGCACCACATAGCGATCCGCGACATAGGCGAGGTTATGCACCGACATCGCGGTGAACTCCAGTTTGCCCGCTCGTGCCCACTCGTTGAGCGTCTGGATATCGCGCAGCACATGCTCAAATTGCAGCGGCGTCTCCACGCGACCCTCCGCCAGCGCCCAGAACATAAAAGCGTCGTCGGCGTCGGGGCTGTGCCCCAGTCGGATGGTCATGGCGCTCCTCCCGTCGCCTTGGCGAGCGCTTTCCGTTTCGCCTCGTCGAACCCCTGCGCAATCGTGTGGGCGATTTCCTCGTCGTAGATGGGGAAGATCTGCACATCGGAACTCTGGAGCATCGAGAATCGGCTCAGGAGCCACCAGCTGCTGGCGACTTCGGAGCTGATAATTGGCGACGCCCAGGGCTGGTCGCCCACCATGAGCAGCAGGCGTTCGTCGCGGGGCTTCTCGCCCAGGGCGCGGAGTTGGGCGACCTGCTCGCGGGCATAGCGCCATAACCGCGCCCGCCCTTCGCTGGTCAGGCGCAGGTGAACCACATAGTACTTGCCCTGCGCCCGCAGAGTCTCCGCCGCACGCTCTTCTACCCACACTTTTTCGATATGCTGCTCCGTCAAGACGACGGGCAGGGTGCGAATCACCTCGTCAATTGGCACGCGCTTGAAGTTGTGTTGATCCTCTCTACCGAATTCGGGGCGTTCGAAGCCCACCTCGCGCAGTTGCTCCACGACCTTCGGCACTTCGTGGGTGATGATGATTTTCCAGCGTCGCTCCTCCATCGCGCGGGCAGGGAAACCGAACACGGTGAACTTCGAAGGGCTGAGTTTACTGAGCTGCATTCGGCTCGCCTGATAGTAGCCGATACCGATGCTGCCCAGATACAAAACGAGCAACACCCCCACGACGAGAAGCGCGATTCGCGTTGTAGAACGCTGCCCTGTGCGCATAACAGAAAGTATACCTTATGCAGCGGTCTCGTTCGCCAAAAAGTGAACGGCTTCCCAGCAGGAGGTGCGACCCGCCTCCCGAACTTGTTAGTACGGAGGTACACAACGATGCGAACGCTCATTTGGATTGCGATGTGCGCGCTCGTATGGAGCGGCACGGTGGCGCAACAGCAGAAACCGACGCCCATCAAAACCACAGTCGCCGCGCTGCTTGCAGAGCCTGACAAGTTCCATCGGAAACTGGTGCAGGTGGAAGGCGAGGTGGACGACCTGAAGAAGAAGACCTCACGCGCAGGCAACGCCTACACGACCTTCAAACTCGACAGCGAGGGCAAGCAAATCACGGTCTTCTCCTATGGACATCTCGCCATCAGCGAGAACGACAAGGTGGTGGTCATCGGCAAGTTTTACAAGGTGCGTCGTGTGGGACGGGCAACCTTCATCAACGAGATCGACGCCAGCCCGAAGGAAGGCGGGAGCGTGCGTCGGAAGGAGTAGCCGCGTGGGCTTCCTCCCTGTTCGCTTGTGTGGGGGGAAGCCCTGTACGGTTGTAGCGCCCTGCGCCAAGGGTTTCACTTCTCGGTCTGCTCTCGCCCCAGTGGTTCGAAGTGGCAGCTGAAGTGCCTGAGAAACGGCGTCTGCCAAGTGATGCGATAGCCGTTGAGCTGTTCTCGACGGCGATACGCTTCCAGGATCACTTCCACCACATAGTCCACATGGCTTTGGGTGTAGACGCGCCGGGGGATCGCGAGGCGCACCAGTTCGTGGGGCGCGGGAACCTCTGCGCCCGTTTCAGGGTCGCGCCCGGCAAACATGACCGAGCCGATCTCACAGCTGCGCACGCCTCCCAAGCGATACAACTCCACCGCCAACGCTTGACCGGGGAACTGGAGCGGCGGAATGTGCGGTAACATTTTGCCCGCGTCGATGTAGATCGCATGCCCTCCGGGCGGTTGCACGATGGGCACGCCCTCCCGCGCGATATGGTCGCCCAGGTAGCGCGTTGAGGCGAGGCGATACTCCAGATAATGCTCATCCAGCACCTCGCGCAGCCCGATTGCAATCGCCTCCAAGTCGCGTCCAGCAAGCCCGCCATAGGTGGGGAACCCTTCGGTTAGGATGAGCAATTCCTTCTCCTGCTGCGCCAACTTATCATCGTTGGTGCAGAGGAAGCCCCCAATATTCGCCAGCCCATCTTTCTTGGCGGACATTGTGCAACCGTCGGCGTAGGAGAACATCTCGCGAGCGATTTCGAGGGGCGTTTTGTCGGCGTAGCCTGGCTCGCGCAGCTTGATAAAATAGGCGTTTTCGGCAAAGCGACAGGCGTCGATGTAGAACGGGATGCCGTGAGCACGGCAGACCTCGCTCACGGCGCGGATATTCGCCATCGAGACGGGCTGACCGCCGCCTGAGTTGTTCGTGACGGTCAGCATCACAAGGGGGACATTCTCTGCGCCGACTTCGCGAATCAAATCTTTTAGCGCGTTGACATTCATGTTGCCCTTGAACGGATGGGGCGTCGTGGTGTCGCGCAGTTCGGCGCAGGGAAGGTCTACTGCACGCCCGCCCCGATACTCGATGTTCGCGCGTGTGGTGTCGAAGTGGGTGTTGTTCGGGATCACGCTGCCGGGCTTGCACAGTAGCGCGAAGAGGATTCGCTCCGCCGCACGCCCCTGATGCACGGGGATGACATGCTTGAAGCCGAAGATGGCGCGCACGGTTTCCTCAAAGAAGTAGTAGCTGCGGCTGCCGGCGTAGGACTCGTCGCCGCGCATCACGCCCGCCCACTGCTCGGAACTCATCGCCGCCGTGCCCGAATCGGTGAGCAGGTCGATAATCACCTCTTCCGCGCGTACGAGGAACAGGTTATAGTGGGCGCGCTCCAGAATCGCCGCCCGCTCCGCTTGCGTGGTGAGGCGAATCGGCTCCACCGCCTTGATTTTGAACGGCTCGATAATGGTTTGGAAGGGCATCGGTAGGCTCCTGCTGGACGATTCTACCCGTTCAGCAGCCTTAGCAGGAAATCGCCCTCGCAGGGCGAACTCTTTTGAGTGATGAATCGTTGGCTCATTCGGCTGTTGTTTGTACTGGCGGTGGGCGGCGTGATGGGCAGCGCAGTCTGGAACAACATCGCCACCAACCGCCTCATCGAGCAGGCGACGGGGACGAACCGGGCACAACAGACAGCGGCGTTGACCGCGCTGGCGCAACGCGAGGACTTTTTCGACCTGCTGCAGTCGCGTCCGCTGCCAGCACGGTTGCGCGTGGCAGACGGGGTGGAAGCGATGAACAACGCCGACGGCGTCAAAATCGCGCTCGCGATGTTGCGCGACCCCGACCCGCGCGTGCGCGACCGATTTCTGGAAGCGCTCAAACGAATCGGTCGAGCGAACCTCGCGGCGACTGCGGAAGGATTAAAAAACGGCGACGCGAAAGTGCGCAACGGCGCCGTGCAGGTGATGATTGCGCTGGGTGAAGCGTCGATCTCACACGCTCTGAAGATGTTCGAAGACCCCAACGGGCGAAGCGCCGCGACGGAGGTGCTGGCGTATTTCGGCGCGCGCAGCGTGCCCGGCTTACTGGAAATCGTGCGCACAAAGGAAGACGAGGGACTGCGTCTGGACGCCATCGCGGCGCTGGGGCGGATAGGCGACCGGCGCGCCGTCGATGCGATTCTGCCGTTCCTGAAATTACCCGTCGAGAAGCGGCGCGTGGTGCTGTCCGCGCTGGGCAGCATCGCCGACCCCCGCACCGAAGGTGTTCTGATTCAAGCGTTGCGTTCCTCCGACGAAGACCCCGATGCGCGGGCGCAGGTGGCGCTGGGGCTTGGCGCGATAGGAACCCCGAACGCGCTACGCGCTTTGCAAGATTCGCTGGCTGATTTGAACCTCACGGTCGCTGATGCCGCGGCGCTGGGGCTGCAGCGTGCAGGGGCACGGGCGATACCCTACTTAGCCGAGGCGGCACGCAGTGCGAACCCTGCGGTGCGGCGTCGCGCCGCCGTAGCGTTAGGGGGCATCCAAGATGCGCAGACGGTTCAGTGGCTCGGCGCGATGCTCAACGACCCTGAGCCGACGGTGCGTCGTGCCGCCGCCGACGCGCTGGGCAAGGTCGGACGCCCAGAGGCGATTCCAGTGCTCATTCGCGCTTTGCGCCACCCTGACGGCGGCGTGGCGCAGAACGCCGCCCGCAGCCTCGCCCAGATAGGAGACCCAGCCGTGAACGCGCTGGTGCAGGCTCTGGGCGACGAACGGAGCGCCGCCTACCTCGCAGCGCAGGCGCTGGCGCAGATTCCCTCAGCAGAACCAGCGCTGCTCCGCGCGGCGCAGAACCCCGCAACACGCCTCTACGCGCTGATAGCGCTGATAGAACGCAACAGCGCCGCCGCTATCCCGCTGCTGCAGCAAGCCGCTCGCTCCGATGACCCTGCACTGCGCACCATCGCTCAGCGCGGATTGCAACAGCTATCCCCATGAAAACGCATCGCGACTGGCTCGGACGCATCGTCGCCCTGCTGATTACGCTGCTCGGCGTGGGACTGATGGTCGTTTGCTTCTACCTGGCGTATCAGCAGTTCACCACGCCTCCACGCACCTTGATGAATAACCCCCAAACGAACCAACCTGACCTTGCCAGTATCGCGACGGGCGTCTGGGCGAGCGTTCGTGCCATTCTGCTCCTGTTGGTGATGGTCATCGCGGGTGGGATGATTGCTAATCGTGGCGTGGGGCTATATCTGAATGTGCGCCGTGCCGAAAGGGAAGAGGCAGAGCAGGGCAAATGAGCGTCCCTCATCTCCGCTTCGCCTATGCGCCGAACTTCTCCTGCACGCCCATGAGTTGGGTAAGGATATTCACCAAATCGCCTCCGCGCAGGCGTCCGAGCGCGCCCCGCGCACAGGCGTACTCGTGGAAGCGCAACACCTCGTCGCCGCGCAAATCGGGACCATGGAGCAACACGGGCACCGGGTCGCCCGAATGGTCGCCCACAGAACACGGCGTGGAGTGGTCGCCCGTGAAGATAAGGTAGAACGGTTCCGTATACTGCGCCAGCAGGTGTGCGACAAGCCCGTCGATCTGTTCTATGACTTGCGCCTTGAGTTGGGGGTTGCGGTCGTGCCCACACAGGTCGGGCGCTTTCACATTACACAGCACAAAATCGTACTGGCGCAGAGCATTCGCCAAGGTATCGGCGATGCTGGAGTAGTTAGTGTCCACGCCGCCTGTGGCGCCTGGGGCATCCAGAGTGTCCATACCCACGAATCGGGCGATGCCGCGGATGAGTCCTGTCTCCACGACGGCGACGGCGGTCATGCCGTATTTTTTGGGAAACGGCTCCAAATGGGGCGCAACGCCTGCCCCGCGCGGCAAAATGATGTTCGCTGGAGGCAGCCCACGCGCTACGCGCTCACGGTTCACAGGGTGGTCTTTCAGTCGCTCGTACGCAAGGCGCACGAAAGCATTCACCACGCGGGCGGTGCGCGCAGCGGCTTCGTCGCTGGGGTCTAACGGTTGCGCTTCGTGAATCACTTCGCCTTCCGCGTGGGGGTCAACATCGGTAATGTGGGGGCTAAGCCCTTCCCCACGCAACACTAACGCGCCCCGATGCGCCACCGACTCCTTGAAAAAACACTGCACGCCTTCAATCTCCACGCCATTAACCGCGTGCGCCAGCGCTGCTGTGCCCTCGGTGATGCGTCCTGCGCGGCGGTCGATCACGCGCATCGCCGAATCCACCGTGCTGAAGTTGCAACGCAACGCCACATCGCCCCCGCGTACTTCCATGCCGATTCCTAAAGCCTCAAACGGACCGCGCCCCTGATATACCTTGTAGGGGTCGTAGCCCAGAATCGCCAGATGGGCAGTATCCGACCCCGCGCGAATACCCGGCGCAATCGGATCCATCAGCCCGCATTCGCCCTCACGAGCCAGCCGATCCAAAGTCGGCGTGGAGGCATACTCCAACGGCGTCTTATCGCCCATCGCAGGCACAGGACGGTCGCCTAAACCGTCCGCAATCAGCAACAAGCCCTTATACACCGCACGCGCCATAGCACTCCAAGTATACCTACACCCCCAGCAGCAACTTCACCAGAAAATCGCGTACGGGAATCAGGATAAACCGCAGCGGATTCGGGAGACCCAACAACGGTAATATCAGAATCGAGCCGAACAGGATAATCGGTCCATAAATCACCTGGAAGCCCCAGTAGCGCGAATCGAACACATCCCGCAAAAAGCCCGACAGCACCTTCGAGCCGTCCAGCGGATGGAGCGGAATCATATTGAATACTGCCAATCCGATATTCACAGAAAGCATTGCAAACAAAAATTCCACAAACACATTATCGGGCACAGGCTCGCCAGAAGCAAGCAAGATTCGCAACGGGATAGCAAAAATCACGGCTAACACGATGTTGGAGAGCGGTCCGACAAAAGCGCACAGTACCCAATCGCGTCGCGGGTGGCGAAAGTAGCCGGGGTTCACGGGCACAGGCTTACCCCAGCCAATCCCATAGCCCGAAAACGCCATAAAGATAATCAAAGCGGTCCCTAAGGGGTCTAAATGAGCTATCGGATTCAGGGTCACGCGTCCTTGGCGACGCGGTGTCGGATCGCCTGCCCAGTCCGCGTACTGCGCATGCGCGTACTCATGCACGGCGAGGCTCAGCAGCACCGCCAGAATCCAGATCACCGCTATGATAATGCTTTCTAAGTCCAAGTTCAACATTGCGCGAAAGTATACCCCCACTCCCATTATGGGTACAATATGGGCGCAGAACGGAGGTTACGAGCGATGCGAATGCGTGTACGCGAATTGCGACAGCGCCGCCATCGGCGCATGAAACGGCTCAAACAGCGTCGGAGAGAAGCCATTAAAGCGGCTCAAGCCGCGAAGGCAGGGAAGTCGGCATGAAAAAACTCGGGCTAACGCTGAGCCTGCTGGGCGTCGTGCTCCATTTGGGCTACACTGCCGACCTCAGCGGGCGCTGGTTCCGACTGACGATTCTGTACACCAACGACACGCACGGACACCTTTTACCCTTCAGCTACCCCACAAACCTTGACCCCACCTCTCAGGAAGCGGCTTTGCCCTACAAGACCGATATCGGGGGCGTGGCGCGGCGGGCGACGCTCATCAAACGCCTGCGCGAGGAGTTGCAACCCTATCCAGCGTTGGCGATCGACGCGGGCGACTATATGGACGGCACGCCCTTCTCGCTGGAGTATCAGGGCGAAGCGGATGTGGCGTGTATGAACGCTTGCGGCTACGATTTCGCCACTTTGGGCAACCACGAGTTCAGCAACCCACTGGAGACCGTGCTACGCTTGGTGCGGATGAGTCGTTTCCAGACCGTGTGTGCGAACCTCCGCTATCGCGACACGGGCGAACCCCTTGTTCCGCCGTATGTGATTACGCAGGTGGGCGCGCTGCGTGTGGCGTTGTTCGGATTGATCATTCGCGACACGCAGAACTACCGCGGGGCGCGCGAGCGCGTGGAGGTCTTGGACCCTTTTGAGGTCGCTCGTGCGCTGGTACCGCGATTGCGCCAGCAGGCGGATGTCGTGATCTTGATTTCGCACCTGGGCATAAGCGACGATGAGCGACTGGCGCGTGAGGTTCCGGGCATCGATGTGATTGTCGGTGGGCACTCCCACACGCGCCTTGCCGAGCCGCGCTTCGTGGAATGGCAGCAGAAAGCCCCCGTCAACCTGGGCGGCACGATTATTGTGCAGGCGCACCAGTGGGGCGGCGAACTGGGTAGGCTTGACCTGCTGTTCTGGCGCAACGACGAGACCAACCGCTTCGAAATCGTGGGCTACAAAGGGGAACTGATCCCCATAACCGCTGCGATCCCCGAAGACCCGACCACCAAGCGCACGCTGGAGCGCTACTGGAAGCGCATCGCGGGCAAATACGGGCGCATCGTGGGCATCGCAACGGACGACTTCGTGCGACGCGGCGACGACTACGCGCACTACGCCTTAGTCGGCGACGCGGTGCGAGCGATGCTGGGGTCCGAGTTCGACCTGCAGAACATGTTCGGCGTGCGCATCGAACTGGCACGAGGCGCGATTCGTTACTATGACCTTGCGCGGATGATGCCCTTCGGCAACACGGTCGTGCGCTTCGAAATCACGGGGCGCGACCTTAAACGCCTGCTCGTGGAACAACGCCCGACGGTCAGCGGTATCCGCTACCGCGTGGAGAATCGCCGCTTGGTGGAAGCAACTCTCAACGGGCAGCCCATCGAAGACGAGCGAATCTATAAGGGCACAACGAACTCCTACTTCGCCGACCGCTACCTGAAACCGCTGGGCATCGCGTACGCGGACACAGGCAAAAAGTTGCTGGATGTGGTGGCGGACTACATTCACAAGCAGCGCAGGGTTGCCCCTGTGTACGACGGTAGGCGCGTGATACGCTAAGGATGTGGCGTTGGCTGCTGACGCTCTGTTTGCTGGTCTCCTCGCTGGCGGCGGGGATGGTCGCGTTGCAGCGCGCGCGCGTGGAGCAGGCTAACCGCGCGGTTGAGTTGGTGCTGGATTATCCCGATGTGGCGCAGTGGGCGAGCGCGGAAGGCAAGACCGTCGCCGAGTGGCTGCGCCGTTTCGAAACGCCGTTCAGCGTCGCGCTCACAGAGGGAACCCTGGACGACTGGGGCACGCCCATGCCTGCCTCGTCGCCGACCTATCTGCTGAACGAGGCGCGATTCCAGCAGGCGAAGCGGATGCTCGCCCTGAAAGCGCGAGTGGAGTTGGCGCCGCCGCACGGTACGCCCGCGGTGGAAATACGGTCGGAGCGCGGGGTGCGGTTCTGGGTTGCGGGCGACGAAGCGACGGTGCGCCAAATCGGGCTGGGCTTAGATCCCATGCAGGTGGAGCAGGTACGCGCCAGCGGCAAGCCGATGGTGGCGCGACTGCTCAATCCACAGGGCATCACCCCCCTTGCCCTGCGCGGTAGCCTGCTCTTTGCGCGAGAGCAGGGCGCAACGCTGCTCATCTTTGCAGGCGACCAGGTACTGGGCTACCGACGCGGGCTAAAAGCGACCGCGCAGAGCATTCGGGCAAACGCGCAACGCTTCGGCGCCATCGAGTTCGCCAAACAGATGGGGGCGACGAGCTTAGCCCTCTCTATCCCCGACCGTACCGTGCGCGTCCATAGCATCGGTTTCGCGGAGTCGCTTCCGCTTACCCCAAACGAAATAGTGGAGCGGCTGGAGCGCGCCGTGCAGGAGCGCAATATTCGAGTGATGTATCTGCGTGCGGCGGGAGCAGATACCGCTCTACTGCGCGAGATTCTGCAAGACCTCACTCGAAGACTCCATCGCTCGGGCTACACGATTCGCGAGTCGGGTGCGCGCCCGTTTGACGCACTTCAAGCTGCGCTGTGGCAATATGCGCTGATTGGGTTGGGCGTGGGTGTGCTGCTCGGCTGGCTGGCGGCGACGATTCGTCCGCAGGGGTGGTGGCGATTCGCCCCGATTGTGTTGGGGGTTGCGTTTGCGGGGCTGTGTCTGCATCCGCTGGGACGGAAGGTCGCTGCGTTCACAGCGGCGTTGCTGTTCCCCACTGTGGGTCTCGTGGCGCTGGCAGGCGTGGTCGGTCGCCCCCAAACTCATTCCCTGCGCGGGGCTGCGGAGGTGAGCCTCTTCAACCTCGCCGCGCTCATTACTCTCCCCTTCGCGTGGAGCCTGATGGGCGCGTTGCACATCGTGGGGCTACTGAGCGAGACGCCGTTCCTCATTAAAGCCGACCAGTTCGCAGGCGTGAAACTGGCGCATGTGCTGCCCCTGCTGCTGGTGTTGGGGTTTTACGCTGCGTGGAGCGTGGGGCGCTGGGATTTCTGGCGCGACTGGCTGGCGCGTCCTGTGCTGTGGGGGCAGGTGGCGCTCGCGCTGGTGATTCTCGGCGCGGTGGGGTTTATGCTCGTGCGCACGGGCAACGAAGCCCCTGGCGCCGTGCCCGACTGGGAGTTGCGCCTGCGCGCTCTGCTGGAGACCGTGATGAATGTTCGCCCGCGCACCAAAGAGTTCCTGATAGGGCATCCCGCGCTGGTCATTGCTATCGCGATGCTCCTGTCGGGGCAGACGCGCTGGGCGCCGTTGGCGATGTTTCTGGCGGCAATTGGGCAGGTCTCCCTCGTAAACACCTTCTGCCACCTGCACAGTCCACTGCTCGTCTCGCTGCAGCGCACAGGATGGGGTATATTGATAGGCGTAGGCTTGGGATGGATGTTGCTCGCTCTCTGGAAGGCGATAGATCATCGCCGAACGCGTCCGAGAGAGAGCGACTGGCATTAGAAGGAGTACGCCCGATGAAAGGACGACGCTTCGCAGGAGTTTTCCTGCTGTGGGGAATCGCGCTTGCGCTCTCAGGCGCGACCGAACTGAGAATACTAAACTGGAACATCGCGCGCGCCGTGGGCGCCAATAACCCCCGCACCGCGCAAGCGCCCTATGTCGCCAAAACGATTAACTACCTCCAGCCCGACATTCTCATTCTGCAGGAGGTCGGTGGCGATACGCGTACCAGCTGGAACGCGCTCAATCAGGAAGCGGCGCTGGACAACTTCGTGCGCAATAACTTAAGCTACCTGGGTTCGAACCCCGTGCGCAATCGCGACTACTATCTGTATGTCAACCGCATCGGCGACGGCTGGATTAGCAACGCGATTATCAGTCGGTACCCGTTCGTGAGTATCACCGATGTCAACATTGGCGCGCCGAATCGAGGGCTGACGATGGGGCTTATAGCCGTTCCGGGCACCAACGGCTTGGGGGTGTTCGGGGCGCACTTCGATTCGGGCGCGGACGACGGCAGTAGCGCGCGCCGTCAGACCAACGCCGAGAACACGCGCGACCGAATCCGTCAGTGGCGCGTCCGCAACGCCCGCTCCGCTTACCTGCTTGGGGGCGACTTGAACGAGAACGAAGACCCTGACCTCGCCTCTATACGCCCGATCAATTCAACTCTGCCCGATGGACGCACCTACGCGCCGATTAGCACGGTCGCCTCGGCGCGCTTGCGCGACACGATGCCCGTGGACGGCTTAGGCGGCAAGCGCACCTGGCGCGTTAGCAATACCAACGCCGACTTAGACCATCGCCTCGATTACCTACTTGTCTCGCCCACCGAAATGGGACGCGACCGAGTCAGCGTGCTGCAAGCCTTGATTTTCAACACGCGCCGTTTCCCCTCAGGACGCCTGCCCGCAGGGTTCGAAATTACCGACAGCCAGAACGCTTCCGACCACGCGGCGTTGTTCCTGCGCTTGCGCATCGACCAGTGGCGCTCCAACGGCTTTGGTGGGGGCTATTGGGTTCCTGAGCCGAGCAGTTGGGGGATCCTTATCGCATTTTCTGCCGGGATGGTCGCCTTACGAAGACGCCGTAGAAACCACACTCGCTGAACAGGTACACTTTTCGCAATGGCAGTCTGGGATCGCGGTCGTATCGATCCGTCGCACTGGCAGCTGGATTGGGAAGGCATTCGCAGAGGCGAGTATTCCGACCGGTATTTCTACAACGGCGTGCGCATTCTGGAGCAACTCGCCCGTGAAGATTACCGTTTCGCGGGCTACTCCACGCGCCTCGAGCAACAGGGGTTGAATCCGCGCTTGCCCGTTTCTATCAGCGAGATGCCGGTGGAGATGCAGTTTTTCCCTCGACGCAAGCCCTTCACGGTCGTCGCGGGAATAGACGCTGCGCTGGCGATATTACAGCAGGCAACGGGCTACTGGGAAGGCGATCGGTTCGTTAACACCGCCCACCTGCTGGAGGTGGAAGCCGTTCATGATGGCTACCGTGCGCCATATGAGGGCAATCCGCTGGAGATAACGCCGGTGCTTAGGGTGCACGGGCGGTATCGCGATTTTGCACTGCTGGAGACGCCCCTGCTCGGCGTGCTGACCCGCATGAGCCGCATCGCTACAAATGTCTATCACATGCTGGAGGCGGCGCAGGGGAAACCTGTGCTGTTTTTTCCTGCGCGGTTCGACCTGCCACACACGCAACGCTACGACGGCTACGCCTATTATGTGGGAGTGCAACGCTACAACCTCGATTACCACGCGCAGACGCCCGCGATGGTCTCCACGCCTGAGCAGACGCGCCTATGGGACGGCGTCGCAGGAGGCACAACAGCGCATGCGATCATCGCCGCCTTCTTGGGCGATGTGGTGGAACTGATGCTCCAGTTCGCACGAATCATGCCACCCGAACTGCGACGCGTTGCTCTGGTGGACTTCGATAACGACTGCATCGGCGCAGCGCGCGCGGTCGCCAAAGCGTTCTTCGAACGCTATCGGTCGGCGTTGGAGCGTGGCGACGCCGACACGGCGCAACGCTATATCCTACACGGCGTGCGCCCCGACACCAGCGCGAACCTCATCGACCGAAGCCTACAACACGACCCAGACGCCGCGCAACTGCATGGAGTCAACCCACGCCTGATATTTAGACTGCGTGAGGGTTTAGACACGGCGTGGCAAGAGTGGGGCTTGCCTCCCGAATGGCGCGAGCGTGCGCAACAGTACTGCCGCGCTATTCAAATCGTGGCGACAGGCGGCTTCAACACGCAGCGCATCCGCGCCTTTGAAGCGGCAGGCGCGCCCGTCGATGTGTACGGGGTCGGCTCCGCCTTCCTCAGCAACAGCACAGTGGAAGGCACCAATACCGACTTCACCGCCGATGTGGTGCGCGTGTATGTGGACGGGCGCTGGATCCCCCTCGCGAAAGAGGGGCGCAAGCCGGGTGAGAACCCCGACCTGGAGCGAATCCCCATGCAGCGCGTTTGAGGCAGTATGCTCACCGAACGACTTCGCAGTGCCCTTCCGCGCACTTAATGAACCTCAAATCGCGCCGATGCCCGCTCGCACCTCCAACTTCGGGGGGCGCGCCAGCGGCTTCGACGAGCGCAACAGGATTTCAAAGTGTAACACACCCAACGCAGGCAAGTCATCTTCCGTGAGAATCTGGTACGAGACGCCTTGCTGCAGCAGGCTTTCGCCCGTGCGGTTCAGCCACTCCACACCGTCGGGTAAGGCGGCAGCAAGCGCAATCGGACCGTGAATCGCCTGACCACTGGTGTTGACGACTCGCCCTCGCAGGCGATAGGCGTTGACGCGCGGGTCATACCGCATCGGCTCCAGAATCAACCGATAGCCCGAACTGAGCGTTGGCATCGCCTGCAAGGTGTAGGTCGCGACCGTTTGCAGGTTCACCGCCGCTGTGCCTGGATTGTTCACGATGTGCGGTTGTGGGGGCAGGAACTGGTTCGTCACGAAGCTGTTATGAGGTGGGCGCGCTCCCAGAGTCCCGCGCCGCGAATCGTAAGCGGATAAGATCGCGCCTGTCTCGCCTGTCGTCAGCAACGCGGCAAACAGCCCCAGCGGACGGTTCGCTTTACGCCCCTCGAAAAGCACACTGAGCGGGATTGCGATTTCCAAGCCGGTTGGGGGGTCGGTCGGGTTGTCGCGCGGACGCCAAGTAATCCGCGCAGGAACGCCCTGCAGCCAGTTCAGACGATTTCGATCAATCCGATAGACGCCCGCCTCGGCGCCCACCAACGGCGGCGAGACGGCATCGCCCACAAACTCCGCTTCGGGAGCAGAATGCAGCCCCTTGTGCCGAAACACGCCGATAGCAAACTCCGCGCCGAAACCTGCTGGCGGTGTGAGCTTGCGGTTCGAGATCAGTCGCGTCGCAGGACCGCTGTCGTCGCTGAGCTGGTTGAGCTGCGCCAGTCCACTGCCCAGACCGAAGTCCACATCCAGATACAACACCACCCCATTGAGCAGGTTCTCCGCCGTGTCGACACGCCCTGCCACACCGATATAGAGGTTCTTGTGGTCGTTGCGCACATAGAGCGCATCCAGCCGATTCAGGTTCGAACTCGGCGTTCGGCTCTGCGTCGCGATGGGTGCGCCCAGGTCGCTCAGGTTGCCGTCGACCGTCGTGCGCCCTTCGGAGCGACGCAGGTAGAAAAAGGCGTAGAAATCGGTGAACAGCCCCGGACGGTTGCCCGTGTCGGCAAATACGCGCACTTGAAACACATGCAAGCCTTGAGGCAAGCCGCTGAGGTCGATGTCGCGTAGTTCAAATTCACCGTTCGCCAGGCGCGTCATCGGCACGAAGCCGTCCGCAAGCCCTTCAGGCGTGTTTTGCAGGGGTTGCAGTGAACCTAACGGCATCCCGTTGTTCAGTTTGACCAATGCGCTAACGCCGGAGGCGTCGGTGCGCACGCGAATCGCGAGACGGTCGCCTGTCACAGTCGCCGCCTCGAAACGGCGCCCCGAGGCGTAGATTCCGCCGGGGGTGTTCACAGTCTGAAAGGGGTACTCGGCGTCGGTGGACGCATCAAGCAGACGGACGGGGCGCACGCCCGACACCGGTTGCGGCGTGCGTGGCGCATACAATACATATCCGTAGGCATTGTTGTCGTTGCCCGGACTGGAGTTCGGGGGCACATTAATCGTTACGCGCCCGTCGGAACCAACCGTGACGGGCGGACGCTGCCCTGAATAGTCAATCAGCACTGTGCCTGGCGGGAACGCGGTCTGCACGGTAGCACTTAACGAGGTCAGGTCACCCCGGTCGTTCAACCCGACCAGCAGCAAAGCATGCCCGTTCACTTGACGCTCGTAGATATACAAATCGTTGCTCACCCAGCGGTTGACCAAATCGCCCCGTGCGAAGCGTCGGCGCACATCTAACAGGCGCAACAAACTGGCGTCGCCGTTGCCCAGCGCGTTATAGCGCCCAGGACGCGGGAAGTGGCTCCAGTCATTCGGGTCGATGTTGTTTCCGTCGTAGTAAATTTTCGGTCTGCCCGGTCGGGTGAGCAGCCAGGCATGCGCGAGGTTGTTGGAACGCGGCGGTCCCTCATCGTGGCTCTGCACGAACCCGACGCCCAGATGTCGCGCCAGCCCACCCAGTTCATAGGGCAGACCGGCGTTCGGATCCGCACCGATTCCGTTGCTTAGCGCCGCACCGATATCGCCCATTCCGTTCGCGTTGAAGAGGTTCCGCAGCGTGAAGTTCATTGGGAAATCGAGCAAATTCATCCCCGTCTTGGCGTACTCACGCAGCTCGTAGGGGTCGCCCGAGTAGACTTCTCCAAACACATAAAGCGAAGGCTTAAGGCTATAAAGCGTGGGCAACAGGTCGCCGTTGCTGGTTCCGCCGCCGGGCTGCTGCGGCGTACGACCGAAAAAGCTGGGCGGCGTATGGCGTACTGCATCGATTCGAAAGCCATCAAAGCCAATCACTGTCGTCAGGAACCAGCCCCAACGCTTCAGGTAGTCGCGAATGTCTTCTGCATAGGGCTGCCCTGTCGGATAGTAATGTGGGTTCAACGGGTGGCGCACAAAGCTCGGCTTATTCGCCGCGTTGAACTGCGCATAGCTGGGCAAATTGAACGCTCCTGTGCGCGTGTTGTTGCCATCCTCGTGCGCATAGTCCGCCAAGCCCACCAGATCATAGTTCAGAGTGCCGAACCCAAATGGCGGCGCGTTGTTGAAGTCAATCTCGTTATTGCTGGGATCAGATGTGGAGCGAATGTGGAAATCCTCGGGGATGACGCCCGGATAGCGGTCAATTGGGGTGCTGGCGCGATTGTCCGCATGGTTGATTACCAAGTCGCAGTAGACCTCCAGCCCCAGTCGATGGGCGAGGCGAATGAGCTCGATAAGCTCCTGAGTCGTACCGTACTGCGTCCGTACCGTGCCTTTCTGGAATCGGTCGCCCAAGTCGAACAGATCAAAAGGGTTATAGCCTGTGCTGTAGCCTCCACCCCCAGACTTCACGGGGGAGGGCAGGTAAATTGCGCCGTAGCCTGCCTGCACCACTTCGGGCAGGCGCTGCATGATGGTGCGGTAATCGGTTTGGAACCACTGCAGAATCGGCGTCTCGCGAGAGCGCGGCGCATAGCGCACCCAGACACTGTAGTTCGCGCCGCCGTTATTGTCATAAACCGTCTGTCCAGAAGGGTGCCGCGCCCGAATATAAAACTGCACATAGGTGCCCGGCGGAAACGGCGGCAGCACGACATACCACTGCGTATTGCCCCCCGTATTGAAGTCAAATGAGAAATCGTATTCTCGCGTAGTCAACCAATTATCAGTGGTGACGATGATTTGCACGGATTGCCCTACCGCGATAGGGTTCGTCTGCGTGGTGACGGTCAGCACCTGCCCCGGGTCAAGCATGCCCAATCGGGAGGGCAGTTGGTGCGAACCAGTGGCAAACAGCCTTGTGTTGCCCACCCAGTTCAGTTGTGCCTGCGTCCCTGCCAGCAGCAAAACGAGAATGCTCAGCGTCAGCGCGTTGCGTCGCATGGCTATATTATAGCCCAATTGGCGCTTCGTCAGGCGTTATCCGAAAAGCACTTGGCACAGCGACTCCAGATTGCCCTCCACGCGCTGGCGTATCGAAGCCGTCGCCTCGTCGGTGAGGCGAATCAAAGAACCTAGCTCACCTGGGACTGGGGACACTTGCTCAAAATCCCACCGATCCGCCTGCATCACCGCTGCGACAAGCAGTCGGTGGTCGCCTTCAGGCAGAAACGGCGCGTGATGGTGCGCTATCGCTTGCACAATCCGCTCGGGCAATCGCCAGTGTTCCGCAATCATCGCGCCCACATCGGCATGGTCGCAGCCAAATGTGTGGATCTCTTGCTCTGAAAACTGTTCGGGAGCTTGATCTATCAAGTCCAGCAGTGGGCGATACTGCGTGGGAAAGCGCATTAGCAGAAGCAGCGAGCCGATGTCGTGCAGCAAGCCCGTGATATAGGCGTCTTCCGCCATACGCACCCCCCACCGCGAGGCTCGAGCGATTCCGTGCGCGTAGCCTGCGCATGCCAACGCATGGCGCCAGAGCCGTCGCTCGGCTTCGCTCACCGTGCGCCCCACACGCAGCGCCGACACCATCGCCACGCTGAGCGCGATGCCCCGGATCGTGTACACCCCCAGAAGCATAATCGCGCTACGGATTGAACTCACCTGGCGTGCTAAACCGTAATAGGCTGAGTTCGCCACCTGCAGTATCTTCCCACATAGCACAGGGTCTGCGCCGAAAAGCGACTCCAGCTGCTCGATGGTAGCCGTTTCGGACTCCGCTATCTCCATCAGTCGCGATACCGTCTGGGGCAGGGGTTGAAGCGTTTTCACCGACGCCTCCACCTCTCGCCGACATAAGCGAACCACGCTCATTGCCTCACAGGGTATTATGGGTATCCGAAATCGTATTCTACAGGGCTATGGAGACACGAATTGGTGACTGGAGCCTGCTATCGCAGACCGGACGGTGGGGATTGACGCTCGACGAGGCGCAGCAAGCAAAACTCAGACAGTATCTGGAACACCTCTACGAGGCGAATCGGACGATGAACCTGACGCGCGTACCACCCGAGCAAGCGGTCGGGCGGCATCTGATCGATTCGATGTGCTTGCTGGGCGTCCATGCTCCCCCCGAAGGCGCACGCGCTTTAGATATTGGCGCAGGCGGGGGCTTGCCTGGTATCCCCCTCGCGATTGTGCGCCCCGATGTACACTTCACGCTGCTCGACTCGCACGGCAAGACGGTGCAGTTCCTGCGGACGACCTGCGAACTGCTGAGACTCAACGCCGAAGCCGTGCAAGCCCGCGCCGAGGAATGGGCGCATCGTCCCAGCGCTCGGGAACAGTTCGATTTCGTCGTCGCGCGTGCAGTCGCGAAAATGCCAATCCTCGCCGAGCTGATGACGCCCCTCCTCAAAATCGGAGGCGTCGCGCTCGCGCTCAAGAGTATCCACGAACTGGAGGAGATCCGCGCCGCTGCGCCCGCTGCCGAGACTCTGGGAGCTACACTCTCTATCGTGACGACCGAGTTCGTAACCGAACAGGGATCCGTCCAGCGCGCCGTCGCCGTGCTGCGCAAGCATCGCCCCACCCCAGCCCAGTACCCTCGTAGTTGGACACAAATCGTCAAACGCCCGCTCGGAGGCGATGCATGAGAATCGGTATCGACGCCCGCCTGCTCACGGGCACTTACACAGGCGACCGTACTTACTGGCGTGGCTTACTCAAAGCGTTCCACGAAATCCTCTCACCTGATGAGTATCGCTTGGTGCTGTTCTCCACGCGTCCCGTCCCGCCGAACACCCTCCCCGAATCGCCTTTGTACGAATATGTAGTCGCGCCTACCCTCAGCGAGCGGTTCTGGAGCTTCTTCCGACTGCCCAGACTCGTCCAGCAATACCAGTGCGATTTAATCCACACCCAGTACACGGTATCGCCGTTTTTTAGGGTTCCCGTCGTCACGACCGTCCACGACATTTCGTTCATGATTGAGCCGCGCTGGTTTCCCCTCAAAGACCGGCTCCTGTTGCGTCTGATGATTCCTGCCTCGTGTCGACGCGCCCAGCGGGTGCTAACGGTTTCAGAAACCTCACGCGAGGATATAATAACAATGCTGCATCTACCGCCAGAAAAAATCATCGCGACGCCAAACGGTCTACCCGAAGGCTTTTACCCTATCGAGAAAGCACCTGCACAGGAGTTTGTCAAGCGCGAGTATGGCATTGAACCGCCGTTTGCACTGGCGGTCGGTGTGCTTCAACCGCGCAAAAACTGGGAACTTGCGCTCTTGGCAGTTTACTTCGCTCGCAAAGAGTATGGGTTGCCGATCCGCCTTGTGCTAACGGGTAAGCCCGGCTGGGCACGCCACGCCTTAGAGGAAGCGAAACGCGAGTTGGACGCAAGCTCGTGGCTCATCGAGACAGGCTATGTGCCTGATGCGCATCTGGTGTGGCTCTACAATGCGGCGGAGGTGTTTCTTTACCCCTCATTTTACGAGGGCTTTGGGTTGCCTCCCCTGGAGGCGATGGCATGCGGCACACCCGTCATCGCTTCAAACGGCGGCGCGCTGCCCGAAGTCGTCGGAGCGGGAGGAATTTTACTCCCTCCCAACGAAGCAGGGCTTTGGGCGAACGCCATCCGCACCCTTATGCACAACGACTCTTATCGCGATGCCCTGCGCCTCAAAGCCTTAGAACAAGCCCGCCAATTCACTTGGTGTACAACAGCAGAGCGCACCTTAGAAGCCTATCGGCAAGCAGTGCGGTTGTGAACACCCCACAAACAGGGCAATGTGGAATTGTGGAAAACTCTGTGGAAAACCCTGTGAAAAACGCCCACAGCGCCGAGTTTTCCACAGAGTTTTCCACATGGTTTCCACAGTTATCCACAGAGTTTTCCACATCGAAAAGCCCGATACTTAGCGTAGCTAATTAAACACCAGGTCGGTAGACAAATGTTGCAATTTGAGTTCAAAATTGCCCTCTTAAGCCCCCCAATTTTATCGACCGTGCGGTCGAAGTAGACAAAGTTATCCACATTTCCACATGGACCTACTACTACAACCATGGATCTTTATGCTTAAGGGACAAGAATTCGATTGCGTGTGGAAAACTTTCGAACCTGCTCTGAGAGCGTACCTGAAAAGGCAGGGGCTTGGAAGTGGTATGTGTTTAGCTTTACGGGCAAAACTTTGCCAGAAAGCGTGTGGAGATAAGAGAAGGCTTCCTCGCCTTCGGCTCGGAAGGACGGGAGGCTAAGGTGCTTGATGTCCTTCCGAGCGAGGCGAGAAGTTGCGTGCGCGGCGGGTCTATTTGATTTCGACCTTTGCACCTGCCTCTTCGAGTTTCTTTTTGATGTCTTCCGCTTCTTCCTTGCTCACGCCTTCCTTGACCTTCTGAGGCGCGCCTTCCACGAGGTCTTTCGCCTCTTTCAGTCCAAGTTGCGTGATTTCGCGGATGACCTTGATGACCTGCAGTTTGTTGTCGCCGGCAGCAGCCAGCACGACATCAAACGAGGTCTTCTCTTCGGCGGCGGGTGCGGCTTCTGCTGCGGCGCCGGGCATCATTCCGGGCATCGCGGCGACCGCGACGGGCGCAGCCGCTGACACGCCGTACTTCTCTTGCAACGCCTTGACCAGTTCGTTGAGTTCCAGAACGGTCATCTCATCAATCGCTTGAATCAGTTCCTCAGCTGTCAGTTTTGCCATGGTTGTTTCCTCCTTGGTGTTAGGATTGGGTTTCCGCCTTTTTGTCGGCGACGGCTTGGAGGGTGCGCACGAACTGTCCGATGAGTTCCGACAGGGTGCCCACCAAGCCTGTTATGGGCGACTGCAGTGCGCCCAGAAACTGCGCGATCATCACTTCGCGCGGGGGGAGCTTCGCCAGCGTGTCCACCATGTCGGCGGGATACACGCGCTCGCCCAGTAGCAGCGCTTTGACTTCGGTTTTACGCGCCTGCTTGATGTAGTCGCTGAGTGCTTTGGCAGCGGCGGCTTCATCGCCTGATACGAAGGCAATGGCGGTCATTCCGTGCAGGTATGGCTCCAGTGCGGCAGGCATGTTGCCCTCGCGCGCGATGCGGTAGAGGGTATTTTTGACCACGCGCAACTCTGCGCCCGCTTGGCGCAACTGCTTGCGCAAATCGGTAATTTCGCGGACGCTCAAGCTGCGATAGTCGATAAAGATTTGCGCTTTCGATTCATGCACCCAAGCGCGAATCTGGTTAACCTGCTCTTTTTTCTTGCCGCCCGCCTTTGGCTCCCAACGACGCTGCGCGTGAGTAGGTTCTGCAGCGGTCGTTTCGACGACTTCGGTTGCATCCATTCGGTAGACACCTCCTAATTGGGTTTCGCGTCCTGTTAAAACAAAAACGCGAGCCGCGCCGCAGCAGGCTCGCATCGGTTTGTGTGTGCTCGGGTGTCTTGTCCGAGCAGCTTTTCGCGCAGCTCGAAGGGCGAGCGTTTCGCCCAAATGCCGTCGCACAGCCATAGCCGACCGTGCCACGAGCTGCGATGTTTTTCCGTGCGCCTCCCTCGGCAGGCGAGCCGCGATGCGGATTATGTCCCTGTGGGGACGCCTGCTGTCTGCGGTATGGCGACAAGAGTATACCCGATTTCTGTGTGAGGCGTCAAGGGGTGGGGTAAAAGAGGATTTCTTCCTGGTTTTTGGTTTTGGCGCGGGCGAGGTATCCGCTGTTGTCGGGGGTTTTCGCCCGCTGCGCCACAATGGATGATTGTCCCTCCGCCTGGACATCGAAGAACCCCCCGACGCCCATCGGGTTTACGCCGATGAGATTGGGATGCTTTTGGACGCCTGCCAGCAACCCTGTTTCCCAGCCTTGGGCTTCTTCCTTGCTCCACGGGAGTGGATTGTAGGAGGGCATGGCAATCACGCGCGCTCCTCGTTTGACATGCTGATCGATCAGTTCGTGATAGAATCCGTCGAGGCAGATCAGCACGCCCAGTTTACCGGCGGGGGTGTTTGTGGTGGGCAATTCACGCGGCGCCGCGCATAGATTCAGCCCCGCCTCTTGCTCCAGCGGTACCAAATTGATTTTGCGTTGCACCAGCACGCGCTCGCCCTTGGGATTATAGGTGTAGCAGATGTTGTAGACGCACTCGTTCTGGGCGATGGGCGCGCTGCCCGCCACAATCCACGCTTTCGCAGTGCGCGCCGCCTCGGCAAAGGTTTCGTGGTAGACGCGCTCCACAAACGGGCTAAGGGCACGCAGCAGCGCCCGCGTCGCCCCAGCAAATCCCCCTTCGAAGCCGAGCGCATTAATCTGGTAGCGCTCCATCAGGCGCAAACCCGCCTCCACCATCGTTTTGCTGGTCTGGACACGCTCAAAATCTTGGGTGAAGATAAGACCCAACCCCACATCTTCGGGGAACACCGCAATCAGTTCGCCCTTGGGAAGGCGCTGCCGTACGGTGCGCATCACTGCCAACACACGCTCACGGAACGCCTCCGCGCTGCGGTAGTCCTCCAGACGGTACTGCATCTGTATCGCGACCAGGGTGGCATGCTGCACCATAGTAAGATTGTACCACACCGTTCCCAATCGGGTATCCTTGATGAAGGGCGCAATGAATTACTCCAACGACGATGCTTGGTTGAAGCGGTTTCCCGAACTGGAGATCCTGATCCCCAGTGAAACGCTTCAGGCGCGGGTGCGCGAATTGGGCTGTCAGATTGCGCAGGACTATGCCGCGAATCCCCCATTACTGGTGGGCGTGCTGAAGGGGTCGCTGGTGTTTCTGGCGGATTTGATGCGGTCAATCCCGTTGCCCGTGTCGTACGACTTCGTCGCGATCTCTAGCTACGGCGCGGAGACCCAGTCCACAGGACAGGTACGCCTCATTAAAGACCTCGATTCCCCTATCCACAAGCGTCATGTGTTAGTCGTGGAGGACATCTATGACACGGGGCTAACGCTGAGCTACCTCTTGGGACAGTTGCGTCAGCGCGAACCCGCGAGTTTGAAGGTCTGCACGCTGCTAAGCAAACCTGAACGCCATCAGGTGGAAGTCGATATCGCCTATTGTGGGTTCACAATCCCTGACCGTTTCGTGGTGGGCTACGGTCTGGACTACGCCGAGCGGTATCGGAATCTACCGTTTATTGCGGTGTTGAACGGATAGGATAGTATCCTCCTCTCCTACACCAAAGGCGAGAGTAAAGAGGTGGTGGGCTGTGAGCGATCGTTGCCGAACTCGCCGGGTTTGGTAAAATCTTGCTGTGCGGCGCTCGGTGTCGGCTAAGGCGATTGTTTTGTTTACGGCGTTGCTTGCGCTGGCGTTTGTGCTGGGAGGTTGGCTTGCGGGCGAGCCGGTGTATGCGCCGCTCAAGCTCCTGTACTACTTTGAGCCGTGGCGTGGGCTGCCGCGCGACTTCGAGACGCCCCCGTGGGATGTTCTGATTTGGGACGGGGCGGCGCAGTTTTATGTCTGGCGCGAACTGGTGCGCTCGCTGTGGCTTGGTGGAGAGCCGCCACTTTGGAACCCGTATGCGCTCTGCGGGACGCCTTTGTTGGCAAATAGTCAATCGGCGCCGTTCTATCCGCTCCAGTTGCTATTGCTGCCCCTGCCAACCTGGTTGGGTACGAGCGTGTGGGTGGGGTTCCATCTCTTTTGGGCAGGTGCGGGGGTGGGTTTGTGGCTTTGGCGACGGGGATTGGGTGAGGCGGCGTTTCTGGGCGCGTTCGTCTGGATGTTTAGCCTGTTTATGATGGCGTGGCTGCCGCTGAGCTCGGTGCCGGCAGCGCTAAGTTGGTGGGGCTGGTTGCTGCTGGGGTTGGAGACTTTGCGAGAGCGCGGGGCACGGGGCATCCCCGCGTTCGCGCTCCCGTTCGGAATGATGGTGCTTGCAGGGCATCTGCAGTTCGCGCTTTACGGGGCGCTGATGAGCCTGCTATATGCGCTCTATCTTGGCTTCTCGACGCGAGCGCAGGGAGGAGTCGGACGGCATTGGGGGACGCTGGCAGCGGCATACCTGCTGGGGGCAATGGTGGCTTCGGTACAACTGTTGCCCGTCTTGGAGTTTGCAGGGTATAGCCATCGGCAGTCGGTTGCGACGGAGGCAGGTTATCAGGCATATATTCGCAATGCGCTGCCGTTGTTCCACCTAATTACTGCGTGGTTCCCTGACGCTTATGGCAACCCGCGCGACGGCAGTTATTGGGGCGCGGTGAACTATGCGGAGTTGGCGTTTTCGGTGGGCGCGTTCGGATTGCTGCTGGCGTTGATGGGTGTACGGCGTCGGGGTCCGGGCGCGTTCTGGCTCGGTGTGGGGGTACTTGCGCTGCTGATTGCGCTGGGCACACCGCTGACGAAGCTACTCTATTTTTATTTGCCCGGCTTCAGCGCAACGGGGTCGCCAGCGCGGATTCTGAGCCTGTGGGTGTTTTGCATGGCGATTCTGATTGCGTATGGGTTTCACGACCTGGGCGGCTGGTGGCGTGCGCTGCTGGCGTGGGGGGTCTTGCTGGGGCTGGCGCTGCTGCTGGCGGAGCTTACCTTACCGCAGGGCGTCTCGCGGGCGCCCCTGTGGGATTATGTGCAGCGCGAGGGGATGAAGTATCTCTTGGTGTTCGGGGCACTTTCGGCGTTGGGCTTGTTTGCGGTGGCGTTGTTGGGGGGCACTGCCCAAGAGCGGCGCTCTCGTTTTGCGGTGGTGTTGAAAGCCGTTCTCGCGTTGATGGTGGTTGGAACGACCGTAATCCAGAGCGTTGGGTTGGTGTCGCGTGCGCGTGCGCCGTTGTCCGCGGTGTTTCCGCCGATTGCCGATATGCCCACCCTGGGGGTGGGTGAGCGCGTCGCGGTGGTCAACACGCGCTGGAGCTTGTATGAGCCGCCGCACGCACGCATGCCCCCCAACACGCCTGCTGCCTATCGGCTCTATGATGTGGGGGGCTACGACTCCCTTATACCGCGCCACTATAAACGCTTTTTAGACTTGCTGAACGGTCAGGACAGCGCGCCCCCTGAGAACGGGAACATGCTGTTTGTCAAGCGGGTGGTTCCTGAACTTGCGTTGTTGCGGGTGCGGGCGGTGCTGACGCCCGACGGCTGGAGGGAATTCTCCCCCGCGCCTGTTCAGTTGCAACCGGTAGAGTGGTTGCCCGACGAGGAGGCGGTCTGGGCGCGCCTGCAGCAGAATCCGTTCCCCAAGGCGATCCCTGTGTTCGGCGAGGATGCCCGACGCGCCCTGCAGGAGTACGGCACAGGCGCATTCGTTGCGGGGGCTATGCTGGAGTGGCTGGAGTATCGCGCCACGCGGGTCGCCCTGCGTGTGGTCAATCCCGCTCGGCAGACCGCGTGGCTTCTGATGACCGACACATGGTATCCGGGCTGGAGCGCGACGGTGAACGGCAAGTCGGTTCCGCTCCTCCAAGCGAACGGGGCGTTCCGCGCCGTACCGATTCCCCCAGGCGAATCGCAGGTGGAGATGCGCTTCCTGCCCCGCAGTTTTCAGATAGGTGCGCTTCTGAGCCTGATGAGCCTTGCGCTTCTGCTTTTGCTAAGCCGTGTCCGCCGAGGCGATTAGGAAAGGGTATGGAGCGGCAGAGCGACCGATTGCGGTGCGGTTGTGCGCGATGTAGGGTATAATCCCACCTGTAGCGGGTGAGAAGGATGCAGCCACAATCACTTGCAGCGGTGGAGACGAATGGGCAGGCGCAGTCGGAGCGTCAGCTGATTGGGCGCGTGGTGGGCACAGAGCGCCAGCCCAACACCGCCTATCAGTTCCAGTTCTGGGCGACCCCCGATGCCCCCATCGGCATCGGAACCCTCGTGGTGGTGGATGCGGGGAGGCGCAAGGTGTGGGGCATCGTGACCGAAGGGCAAGGCTACAACGATGTCGCCAGCCCGATGTTCGACTATCTCGGCGCGGACGGCAAGCCCGATTCGCGCCCCCCGACCGACCGCCCTGAAATCCGCGTTTACTCCGCTGCGGTACTACGACATGACCCTGAACAGCCCGTACAGCCGGTGCCGATTGCCCCCGTGTACCTCGCCACGAAAGGCGATGTGCATGTCGCGCTGCGCATCAACGAAATCCCTGCCGAGCGACGCATTCCGATTGGCGTCTACGAAAGCGGTGCGAGCCTTGTGCCTATCTACTTGGATGCCGATTTTCTGCTTGGTCCCGAAGCGGGGCACCTCAATGTGACGGGCACGAGCGGTTTGGCGGCGAAAACCAGCGCCATTCAGTTTCTGCTTACCGCGATTTTTCAGAAGACCAACAAAAGCGTGGCGGTGGTCTGTTTCAATGTGAAGGGGGGCGACCTGCTGTTTCTGGACTTGCCGCCCGCGCACCAACTCGCGCCGCGCGATTTGGAAGTCTATCAAGCGGTGGGCGTGCAGCCGACGCCTTTTCCGAATGTGGAGTATTACGCGCCGTACAAGCCCGACCGCGTGAACCTCGCCACATTGCGCACGCACTCGCAACTGCGCCACAATGTGCATCCGATGCTTTGGGGCATGCGCGAAGTGATGCGCTATGTAGAAGTGCTGCTGAATAAAGACGATGTGGACGCCAAAGCCGACGCCTTCTTGCAGTTCCTGCGCCAGCGCGTGATCGAACCGGGCGAGTTTCGCTTCGAGCCCGAGGAAGCCGAGATCCTGAAAGCGCACAATCAGCCTTTCGAACTGCGTGTGCAGGGCTTTGCCGACCTTGTGCGCTGGTTCGAGGTGGTGCTCAAGCTGCTGGAGTTGAAGAACCAGAAGCAGTGGCGCAGCTTCGCCGTAGAGACCATTCGCAAAATCCAGAACCGCTTGGTGAACCTGACCACGCGCTTTGCGGGGCTGGTGGGCGAGGGCGACAGCCCGATGGACTTGCCTTGGGGCAAGTTTCAAGACCGCACGGTGTATGTGATTGATGTCGCGAATCTGTCGGCGGAGGCGCAGGATTTGATTTTCACGCGCGTGATTGCCGAGTTGCGCGAACGTATGGAGCAGCGCAGTCTCGGGGTGGATGCGGTGGTAGTCGTGGTGGATGAGTTGAACCAGTACGCGCCGAACACGCAGCGTGAGACCTATGTGATGCGTACGCTGCGCGACATCTGTGCGCGCGGGCGGTATCTGGGGTTGGTGCTGTTCGGGGCGCAGCAGTTCCGCTCGCAAGTCGATCGTCAGGTGGTGGGCAACTGCTCCACCTCGCTGTATGGACGCATCGAGATGGAAGAGATGGCGCAGCCCGGCTACACTATTTTCGGCAACGCCGTCAAGGAGAAGTTGGGCGCGCTGTCGCCGGGCGAGATGCTTGTGCGCCATCCCTACTTCAATCAGCCTGTGTTTGTGCGTTTCCCACGCCCCGCGGTCATGCGCGGACAAGATGGCTTACAATGCTATAAGCCCGAACCCGACAAGCCCCTCGAAGACGCTGTATGGGAGAACCTGCGTCGGCTGGATCCCAACTTGAGCCGCAACGCGGTCGCCGACATCATCGCCCGCACCCAAAACGGCAACGGCGAACCCGACCGTGAGCGAGTCATTGCTGCGATGCAGAAGACGCTTACCCTCCGCCCCGCAAGCGACGAGGTTCTCAAGGTGTTCGAGCGCGAGGTTCCCAAACTCGTCCCCTCGCGACGCGTCGAAGACGACTCGTTCCCCCCTGAAACCGACATCCCGATTAATCCATTCGAGGGGGGCTTGCTGGATGACGAGGAGGAGGATGATCCTTTTAGATGATCAATCCGTATATGCCCGACCAAACTCCAACCCCGCCACCCAGACGCGACCTCCTTGTCAGTACCCCAACGTCGCCAACTTTAGCGCGAACGCTGCCGACGCACTTCCCCGCCCCGTAAATACTACGCGAAAAATGTCCCCGCCTCCCCTATCCCTGTACCGTATCCCCTTGACATTCCCATCGATTCTGTGCTATAATAGAGTTGCTTGGAAACGCTTTTATGACCAATGAGGGTAATTCCAAGTACAAGACAGGGGTGTTTTTAGAAGCGTTTCTATAGCGAACAACGGAGTCTGAGCCGATGCGAGGCAAACCGACGCTACGCGATGTGGCACAGCGTGCAGGATGCTCGATAACCACTACCTCGAACATTCTGCAAGGGCGCAGTCACATGTATAAGGAAGATATGGTGCAGCGTGTGCTGAGCGCCGCGCACGAGCTGGGTTATCGCCCGAACGCAACGGCGCGGAACTTAGCGAGGCGACGCACAACGACGATTGGCGTGGTGCTGGATCCACAACACGCCCGTATCACCCACAATGTGTATGCCCATGATGTGCTGGACGGCGTCTTGGCATACTTGGAGCCGCGCGATTATGACATCCGCCTGATTACCCCGCGCGCCAACGATCCCGCTGCCGTGTGGCGACGCATCGACAACGGCTCCATTGACGGCGTAATCTTGATTGCGCCCGTGATGGGATCGCCTCTGCTGGAATGGCGCCACTACTCCAGCCTGCCTGCAGTCGCCGTGGGGAGCACTTTGCCTGATGAGTATCTCCTTTCGCAGGTGGATATCGATAACGACGCGGCGATGGCGACGCTGACCGAGTGGGTCATTCAGCAGGGGCACCGAGCGATTGGGTTCATCAAGGGACACCCCCTGCACTGGAGCGCGCATCAACGCGAGCGCGCCTTTCGGCGCATCCTCAGCCAGCACGGCATCCCCATCCGCGAGGAGTGGATATTGCAAGGCGACTACGGTCCCGAATCGGGCGCGATTGCAGCGACTCAGCTGCTCAGCCAGAAAGACCTGCCCACTGCCGTTATCGCCGCTAACGACGACATGGCGGTGGGCTTCATGCAAAAGTGTCGTGAACTGGAGATCCCTGTACCCGAAACCATCTCCGTCGCGGGTTTTGACGACGCCTACTGGGTGCAGCGCATGGGCATACAGCTTACCACTATCCAGCATGACCGCTATCAGGTGGGCTACCTCGCGGCGCAACTGCTCCTGCACCAACTGGAGACAGGCGATTCGCGCCCGCAGCGGATCCTCATTCCCGGCACGCTGGTCGTGCGTCGTACCGTCGCGCCAGCGTACGCCCTCGCCTCGGTGCCGACTCCCAACGCAACCATTCTCACCGAAGGAGGTTCAAGACAATGAAGCGAACACTCGTTTCCCTCATCGCAGCGATTACGCTGCTGAGCACGGCGCATGTGCAGCCGTATCGTGATGACTTTGATGGCGGATTCGCGCTGAACTGGAGCTGGAAACTGCCCCAGAACGACCCGCTCTGTACCCTGTTTGACAATGCTGCGTTTATCAACGCCGAGGAAAGCGTTTTGGTCATCCAGATGCGCGACGGCGGGATGTTTTCCAACTTCAATACACACAAGAATGTACCCACTCTGCGCATCGTGGGCGCGCCTCCCGATGACTGGTATATCGAGACCAGCTTGCGTGCTGCTGATTGGAACCAAGTCCCCTATTGCCAGTGGTGCTACCCACAGGCAGGAATTCTCATCGCGACAGGTGCAAAGAACTACTTCCAACAGCTCGTGACTCGCGACGGCAACAATGGACTACCCGATGTCTACGCTTCTGCTAACTGGGAGCGCGATGACCAGTTCGAGTGGGCTTACCGTGTCTCTCAGAGTTGGATTCCCGACGACGGCTGGATTAAGCTACGCATTGAGCATGTGCCTGACCCGAATAACCCCTACATCGTGCTGACCTATGCTCATTCGGGAACCAATGGCTTGACCGAGTACGATGGATTCAACGGCGCACGCTACTACAGCATCGAAGATGCAGAACTCTATAACTGGATTGTTGGGCTGCTAACCACCCCGGGCGCTCGCATTGGTCTTTACACCGATAATGCAGGCACGGGAAGCCAAGCAGCGTTCTGGTTCAACTACCTCGAAACCAACATCCCTGTCGCACCTGTGGGTGATGTGAACACGGATGGCATCGTCGACGATGCGGACTTGCTCGCCGTGCTGTTCAACTTCGGTACCGAGGGCGAGTGCCAAGACGAGGATGTGACCAACGATGGCGTGGTGGACGACGCCGACCTGCTCACGGTGCTGTTCAACTTCGGCAGCGGCGGCTAATCACGGCGCGCTCCTTCCTCCCAAACACTGGGAGGGAGGAGCTTCTGCTGCAGAGGCTTTTCTATCCTCTGTGTAAAATACATGTGGAACGATTTGCTTGAGCAGAAACGCTCAAGCCGAGTATCCTTGACCGATGGAGGTTCACTATGAAACCCAAAAATGGCTTTACACTAATTGAGCTCTTGGTCGTGATTGCGATTATCGCGATTTTAGCGGCGATTTTGTTCCCTGTGTTTGCGCAGGCGCGAGAGAAGGCGCGTCAGACCCAGTGCGCTTCCAACGCGCGTCAGGTGGGGCTGGCGACGAACATGTATCTCCAAGACTATGACGAGACCTTCCCGATTGGCTATCTGAACGCTTTCAACACGCTGGGGCGTGAGATTATCTGGCACTTTTTGATTTCGCCGTATATGGGGGAGGGCAAGTTTGAGACCTACGCCGACGGCGCGAACGGTCAACGCCCTGCGCCCCAAGTGCGCAGCTGCCCCTCGGCGACCTATCGGAACGCGCTTGCCTACAGCATGAGCGAGCGGGTGGGCGGCAGCGGCGTGATGCAGAACGCGAACACCACCGTATGGCGCTGCTCGAATAACCTGAACCCATGCACACCTGCCAGCCTCGCGCTGATGACGCACCCCGCTGAAACGATTGTGTACGGCGACGGCACGCAAAATCAAGAGTGGGCAGGCAACTGCGGCGCGCTGTTCTGGTGGACGCCCGGATTGCTCAACGGTTGGGGCGGGCAACCCGCGCGCACCGACGCTGAGTGGGATCGCATCGACCGCGACTTCAACGGACTAAGCGCGAACCTCGCCGCCGCCTTCCAAGTGCGCTACCGCCACGGCGGTAAAGTCGCCAATCTCGTCTGGGCGGACGGGCATGTGAAAGCCATGCGACGCGGCGCGGTCAAAATCCCATGGAACTGGCAACTCGGCGGCGACGACCCCAACGCCAACGACCCAAGCATCCGATAACGCCATGCAATACACACGCACCCTTCAGTTCTCGGGCTACACTTGGCGTGTGAAACGCCACACAACGCCAGTCGGTCCGGGTCCGAACTACTTCTCGGACTCGGACTGCAATGTGTGGGTAGATCCACGCGGTAGGCTCCACCTTAAAATCACGCGCAACGGCAGCCGCTGGGAGTGCGCCGAGGTCATCTGCACCCGCTCGCTGGGCTACGGAACCTATCGGTTCTACTTGGACAGCGAGGTGCATAACCTCGACCCGAACATCGTGCTGGGGCTCTTCACCTGGAGCGATACGCCCCAGCATGGCTTCCGCGAAATCGACATCGAGTTCGCGCGGTTCCAAGGACCGGCAGGTCCCAACGGCTACTACACCATCCGCCCGCACGACCCGGGGCATCCGCAGTACACTTTCCAGTGGCCTGCCAATGTTCGGCAGTCGGTGCACTTTTTCCGTTGGGAGCCGGGGCGGATTTACTTCCGCAGCGTACGCGGGCATCGCCCTGACCCTTCCAGCCCCAGCGCAATCGTCGCCGAGTGGACCTATACGGGCAGTTTCACGCCCCCGCCTGGCGACGAGAACCCGCGCATTAACCTGTGGCTTCTAAACGGCAACCCACCCACCGACGGACGCGAGGTGGAGGTGATTATCAGTCGATTCGAGTACGCGAGGTTGTGAAGATGCTAACCCGGACGCCGTCCCATCCGACTGAGAGAGGTAGACACATCAGTCTACCCCTTCAGCGTCTACTCGCGAGCCTGCGCTGTCTCTGCGTCGTGGCGGCTCTTGTATGGGCGACATCTGTGTCGTTTGCCCAGCCCAGGTTCGATGATTTTCTCGGTAGCCTCGATTCTCAATTGGGCTGGAGCTGGGACATCCCCAGAAACACCCCTTTCAGCACGCTGGACCCAGCGCGCGTGAACTTCACCAGCGATGCGTTGGTCATCACAGCGCAGGCGGGGACACTGTATCAGGATAATAATAACATCCGCAACCTGCCCAGTGTGAGCGTGCCTGCGCTGCGCGGCGCGTGGAGCATCGAAACGCGCGTGCGCCTGCAACGCAACGGATTGTCGCCTGCCTACCTGCAAGCAGGACTTATACTGTTCCGCGACGCTAATCACTACTTCAACCTGCATCTGGTCTACCTGCCCGACAACAACAACTGGCTCTCGGTCAGCGGCGGGCATGAGTGGAACGGCGTCTACCAGTGGGCAGG
>NKPV01000027.1 GCA_002254605.1 Armatimonadetes bacterium JP3_11 | reverse complement strand
GCTCAACCTGCACCGGCGTCGTTGGAAGCGACCGCTGAGACGCCTGTGCCAGAGCCAGAGCCGAAAACCACCAAACGCAGACGACGCAAGAAAACCGAACCTGCTGTCGAGACACTGGCGCCCCAAGAAACAAACTCCGCCGACGAGGCAGCACCGCTTGGAGAAACAGCGCCGGTGATCCCGATAGAGGAACCTAAGCCGAAATCCCGTCGCACCCGCCGCAGGAAACAATCAGCCCCCGAAGCCGTAGATGCCGTGGATGGCGCGGCGGCGACCGTCGCCGAACCAGAAGTCCCATCCCCACCGCCGATACGCCATCCACTGGTGCGCGTGCGCTTCCACAACGGCGTTCCAACCATTCATTTCGGGGAGCGCGTATTTCGACCGCACTTCTTCTTCGGCAACCCCCACATACCCGAAGCCGCAGTGCGCGTGCAACAGCAGATGCAACTTGCCGCCGAAGCAGGCGTCCACCTCTACTCGCTGCTGATCCCTCTACCCGTGCGCGAAACGGGGGCGATTGAAGCCTTCGACCAGATTCGCTACTGGACAGCTCTGGCGCGTGAGACCGACCCGGAGGCGCACATCCTATGGCGTATCGCATTCGCACCGGGGGGCAAGTGGCAAGCCGAGTATCCCGAAGCGGTGATTCGCTTCGCAGACGGCTCGGTAGGCGGTCCATCCATCTGCGCTGACCGCTGGTGGCAGGTGGCGAAGGAGCAACTGGTCGCGCTAATCCGTCTTGTAGAGCAAGAGGACGAGGGCGGTGCGACTTTGGGTTACCATCTGGACTACGGCGAATGGTTCCTTTCCGAGTCGGGCGGTTACGACACGAGTGAAGCAGCATTGCAGGCGTTTCGCGAGTGGCTGCGCCGACAGTATAAACACGACACCGTGGTGCTACGCGCCTGCTGGTTCAACGGCGAAGTGACTTTTAGCACAGCGACCTTGCCGCCCTTCCAACCAACCCTGCCGCACGGGCGCGTGAACCACTTTTACCACCCGCGCCGCGAGGGACGCTGGATCGACTATCATCGCTTCCTATCGGACATTACCGCGCGACGGATTCTGGGGCTGGCTCAGGCGGTCAAGGAGGCGTGTCAGGGTCGTGCGCTGGTGGGTGTGCCCTACGGCTATGTGCTGGAGTGGAAACACCCCCATGCGGGGCATTTCGCTCTCTCGCAGGTGCTGCGCTCGCCGTCTATCGATTTTCTCACCGCGCCGCCGAGTTATCGCACACGCCTGCCGGGCGAAATAGGCGCACTGCCGCTCCCCGTCGATTCGGTCCAACTGCACCGGAAACTGTTCCTGTCGGAGGAGGACTACCGCACGCCGTTTGGCAAGGCGAGACGCTTGACCGACCCGTCCACAGGGCACCATCTTGCTTCTGCGCAAGCGGAGACGCCCCCCGACGACGATTACAACCCGCCATTGCACAGCGTGCAGGCGGTGCAGCAGGTTCACCTGCGTTCGTTAGCGCAGTCGCTCACGCTGGCGCACGGTGAGATGTGGATGGACTTGTGGGGCGAGGGCTGGTTGGCGCATCCCGATGCGTGGAATGCTGCCCGCCTTGCCCAACCCCTTTGGAATCTGCGCGAGCGCACTCCGCAGACACCGCCTGAAGTTGCCGTGATTGTGGATCCCGAAAGCACACGCTATGTGCGCACGGGATCGCCCCTAATAGACCAGATGGTCGTGCAGGCGCGTGAAGCCCTGTTGCGTAGCGGCGCGTCAGTCGGCTTCTATCTGCTGGAGGACATCGCGCAGCACGAGTTCCCGCCCAGCCGTGTGGTGATTTTCCTGAACGCCTGGCGGATGTCGCGCGCGGCGCACGAAGCGATTCGCAAACGGCTGCAGCGCGACGGGCGCGTGCTGGTCTGGCTCTACGCTAGCACTCTGTTCCACGGGCATCGCGAGGCGCTTGCCAACGCCCGCGAAACGCTCGGCATCGCCATCGCCCGACAGCCGTGGGCGAGCATGCAGGGCACGCAGATTGTCAATAATGCCCACCCCCTGGCGCGGTTCCTCAAGACCGATAAAATCGGCGCAGTGGAGCCGTGGGAGCCGTCCTTCTATGCAATCGCCGAGCAGTGCGAGGTGATTGGCGAGTATATCGACACGGGGCTGCCCTCGCTCGCCGTGTGCGACCACAAGACTTGGAAAGCGGTCTTTCTGGGCGAGCGACGCCTCACGCCCGAACTGGTGCGCTCCTTGATACGCTGGGCAGGCGGACATATCTGGCTGGATACCAACGACCTGCTGCAGGCGCGCTACCCATGGGTGCATATCCACGCGCGGAAGAGCGGTGTACGCACGCTACAGTTCCCGCTGCCCCTAAGCGTCTACGACCCCAACGAGGGCGCAATCGTCGCGGAAAGCGTGATGGAGCATGCGCTCTACCTGCAAGAGGGCGAGAGCCGCCTGCTTTTGACGGCGCCACACGAGCAACTCCTCAAAATCCTGCAAGGCGAGCCGATTCAATTCGAGCCGTACTTCCAGCTCATCGAGACGCTCACGGAACAAGAAACCCCACAGGAAACCCCCGAGCCCGCCGCAGTGTCCGACTGGGAAGAGCCTGTGTTGGAGAAGATTTCGCTGGAGGATTCCCCCTTCGAGTTGATCGGACCTGAAGCCCTCATGGAAGAGGGCATCGAGGTGGAACAGACAACGACCATGGTAGCGCCTGACAACGATTCTTCCAAGCCTCGCGTTCAACGCCGCGGACGCAACCCGCGTCGCAAAAAGCCGGCGCACGCTGCAAAACAAGCAAGCACGCCCCCTGCTGATATGCCGATTATCGCCGTGCAGTGGCGACGAACGAGCGAGGACTCCTGAGATGGCGTCTGCCGAGACCCGCCGTATTATCCCGTGTCTTGATATCCAGAATGGGCGCGTGGTGAAGGGTGTGCAGTTTGTGGGGCTGCGCGATGCAGGCGACCCAGTGGAACTGGCGCGCCTCTATGACCACGCGGGCGCGGATGAACTGGTGTTTCTGGACATCACAGCAAGCCACGAACGGCGGGCGCCCGTGTTCGAACTTGCGGCGCGGGTAGCGGAGCAGGTGTTCATCCCCTTCACGGTGGGCGGAGGGATCCGTACGCTCGAGGACATTCGTGCAATTTTGCACGCTGGCGCGGATAAAGTCAGCCTAAACACCGTTGCCGTGGAGAACCCCGCACTGATTGCGCACGCCGCCGAGCAGTTCGGCAGTCAATGCGTTGTGGTCGCCATCGACGCCCGCTGGAACGGCGAGTTCTATGAGGTGTATACCCACGGTGGGCGCACCCCCACCGGGTGGGACGCCGTTGCGTGGGCGCAGCGCGTGGTCGCACTTGGCGCTGGCGAGATTCTGCTGACCAGTATGGATCGGGACGGCTCTCAAGTGGGCTACGAGCTGACGCTTACGCGCGCTGTTGCCGACGCCGTACCTGTGCCTGTTATCGCTTCGGGGGGCGCCGGTAAGCCCGAGCATCTATACGATGCGCTTACCCAAGGACACGCTGCCGCCGCGCTCGTCGCCTCCATCGTGCATGACGGCATTTACACGATTCGTGAACTTAAGGACTACCTGCATGCACGGGGCGTGCCTGTGCGGCGATAGATTTCCTCGTTGTGGCGGAAATCGGTCGCGCGGTTCCCACGCTAAACCACTTCTGCCTTTTTCAACTTCCCTTCGTACACCGGTTCTGCGAAGGCGAACGAACGGCGCACCTCGCTGATGGACACCTTCGTGATGCTTTGCTGGGGTGGCTCGTTCTCCCACAAAATCAGGTAGCCGTCTTTTGTGAAGGCGACCTTGCTCTCCTCGTCGATGGCGGAGGGGATGAGCTGGCACTCCACGACTTGGAGCAGTTTGTAGGGCAGGTAGTGGCGCTTGAAGGTTTCCAATGCGCCGCCTTGAATGCGGTACTCGTCGATAGGCAGTTCGTGGCGGGCGCGGGCGAACAGCCCCACCTCCAGATTATGTTCCAATAGGTCGATATTAACGCCGTCCTCGCCCACCAAATACTCAATCACGCTGGGGTGTGCCTCGATGAGATACGCTTCCACCTGCTCTTTGCGGGCGCGTGCTTCGAGGTCGCGTTCGATCCAGAGGCTCACGGTGTCGGGGGAGGGGATGCGTCCGCGTCCGTGGCAAGTCGGGCAAGGGCGCGTCAGGCTCTCCGTCACGGATTCACCCGTGCGCTTGCGGGTGAGTTCCACCAGCCCTAAGGAGCTGATGCGCCCGATGCGGAATCGAGCCCGATCGCGCTTGAGCGTGCGTTGCAACGCTTGCATCACCAGACGATGGTCGCTCTTGCGCCCCATATCGATAAAGTCCACCACGATAATCCCGCCGATGTCGCGGAGGCGCAGCTGGCGGCACACTTCTTCCACCGCTTCCAGGTTCGTTTTTAGAATCGTTTCCGCCAGCGAGGTCTTGCCCGTGAACTTGCCCGTGTTCACATCGATGGCGGTGAAGGCTTCCGTCTCGTCGATGGTCAGATAGCCACCCGACTTGAGCCATACTTTGCGCCGCATCAGGCGCTCCATCTCTTTTTCGATGTTGAAATGCTCAAACATTGGCGTCAGCTTATCATAGAGGATGACGCGGTTGCGCAAGTCGGGAGCGATAACTTTCAGCACCTCATGGACCTTTTCGTACTCTTCGGGGTCGTCTATCCAGAGCCGCTCGACCTCCGAGGAGAACACATCGCGCAACACGCGGTAGAGCAAGGTCGCATCGCGATGCACGAGCGCGGGCGCCTGCGCTTGGGCGATGTTCTCGCGGATTTGCGCCCACAGCTGGGTGAGGTACTCGATATCCTGTCCGATCTCTTTTTCGGTCTTGCCTTCCGATTCGGTGCGCAGAATCAGTCCGAACCCTGGGGGATGCAGCTTTTCACCGATCCGGCGCAAGCGTTCGCGTTCGTTACGGTCTTCGATTTTGCGCGACACACCCAGCACATTCGTGTCGGGCATCAGCACCACATAGCGTCCGGGCAAGGTGATTCGGGTTGTGACGCGTGCGCCTTTTGTGCCGCGAGGGGCTTTGACCACCTGCACTAAGATTTCTTGCCCGATTTTGAGCAGATCGCTGATATTGCGTTTACGCAGTTCGGAGCGTTTCAGCGGTTGGGGTGTCTCGTCAGCGTCGCCGCCTTCGGGCAGAATGTCGCCCACATACAAAAAGGCGTTGCGTTCCAGCCCAATGTTCACAAACGCCGCGTCCATGCCGGGCAACACATTTTGCACAACGCCTTTGTAGATATTGCCCGTCACGCGCTCGCCCCGTTCAAAGCGCAGTTCCATGAGTTGACCGTTCTCCAGTACCGCGATTCGCGTCTCGCGGGGCGAGACATTGACCAAAATCTCCCGGATAATCTTCTCGTTCGCGATAGCGCACCTCCTGCTGCAAGCGATTCTTTCGGCATAAGTGTACCTGATGGGGTGCGCCTAAAAGTGCGTGTTCACGAATCTTTACGGGGACGCTTGCGCGATGAACGCTTTTTCGGAGATGCATGCGTTTTCGCAGATGAATAGTTTTTCGCAGATGAACGCTTTTTCGCGGCGGTCATCGCCTCCTGACGCGCCATGGTGTCCACCAGCTCCATTTCGGGCAAACTGTTGCGCGGCACGGCATGCGGAATGACTTTGATGCCGCGCGCGAGCGCTTTCGCGTTCTGCATCAGTTGGCGTAGTTTGGGGTCCTTGATTTGGTAGGCGCCAGCCCATTGGTTCACCAGCAGCTGGCTGTCGGAGAACCATTCCAGTTCTTGGGCGCCCGATTCGAGAGCGGCTTCCAGCCCCTTGAGTAGAGCGTGATACTCTGCTTGGTTGTTCGTGGCGATACCAATCGCTTGACGCCCCGACTTAACAATCGTACCCGCCTCGTCCTTTATCAGGTAGGCAATCCCAGCCGAGCCGGGATTGCCTAACGAGGAGCCGTCGGTGTAGAGATAGATTTTTTTCATGGCTTCTCTACGGGCAGCCCCTTCGCGCTCCATTCTACCCAGGAGCCGTCATAAATTTGTACGGAGATGCCCAACACATAGCGTAGGGTGAACCAGAGCTGGCTGGCTTCACGCCCCGAATTGCAATAGACAACGAGGGGGCGCTGGTCGTCCACGCCCAATTGTTTCAGTCTCTCGCGTATTTCGGCGGGGTCGCGCCAGATACTGCTGTTGCCTTCTGGGCGCAACATCTCACGCAAAAACAGATTCTGCGCTGTGGGAATGTGCCCCGCCTGATATTGCTGCGGCGCACGGGCATCCAGCAGCTGTACAGGCTCAGGCGACTCTAAATCTTTTTGTAGCGTTTCGAGCGTGCGGAAGATTTCAGCGTTCGGTTGCACGGGCAGGTTCTGGGGCGTCAGCAGAGGAATCGCACGAGTGAGCGGGCGCCCTTCCGCTTTCCATTTCTCGAACCCTCCATCCAACACCGCCACGCGTGTGTGTCCAATGGCAATTAGAGCAAGCGCGGTATAGGTTGCGGCAGAAAAGGCGTCCTCTGTGCTGGAATAGACCACGACCTCGTTCTCGGCGCCGATGCCCATCGCGCCGAAAATCTCCGCTAAGCGATCGGGAGGCAACAGTTGCCCCGGGATCCCCCCGCGACTGATACGCAGCGTCTCTGTGTTCAAAAAAATCGCATTCGGGAGATGCTCTTGCAAATAGGCGGCTAAGGCGCCCCGTGCATCGATGATCCGCAGGTTGGCGTCGTTCAGTCGTTGCGCGAGCCAATCGGTACTTACCAATTGTGGCTTCTCCAGACGCGACTGAGCCAACCCCAGCGTCACACTCAAAATCAGCCCTAATCCGAAGGTCCAAACGCGTACTCGCATACCCATCACCATCTTTTTAGAGCAGCGTTAAGTGGATTATGATGCATAGGATGCTCCGAGATGCCTCTACTGGGGGCAGGGCGCTGCGCTACCGCCGCTGTGCGTATGTGTGGGCGTTTCGCGCTCGATAGGCGTCCCCACGATGTTGCCCCACTCGGTCCAGCTGCCATCGTAGTTGCGCACATTCGGATAGCCCAGCAGGTATTTCAGCACGAACCAGGTGTGCGCGGAGCGCTCCCCGATACGGCAGTAGGCGACTACCTGCTTATCGGGCGTGATGCCCTGCGCTTCATAGAGGGCGCGCAACTCCTCGGGGGACTTGAAAGTCCCATCTTCCCGCACCGCCTGCACCCAGGGGATGTTCCGTGCGCCCGGAATATGTCCGCCGCGTTGGGCGGTTTCCATTAGCCCAGGGGGTGCAATCAGCTCGCCGGTGTACTCTTGGGGCGAGCGCACATCCACCAGTGCAACCTCTGGACGGTTGAGGCTTTCCAGCACTTGGGGGAAGAAGGCTCGCAGCGATAGGTCAGGTTCCTTTGCGCGGTACTCTGTTGGTGCGTAGTTCGGCACTTCCTTTGTGATGGGGCGTCCTTCTGCGATCCACTTCTTGCGCCCGCCGTCCATAAGGCGCACATCCTCGTGTCCGTAGATTTTTAGCACCCAAAACGCGAACGCCGCAAACCAGTTATTATTGTCCCCGTACAGCACGATTGTGTGTTTATCGCTTACGCCCAGCCCGCCCAAAGTAGCCTCCAGTTGTGCCTTGGAGGGGATATCGCGTCGTATGGGGTCTTGCAACTGCGTCTGCCAGTTCAGTCCGATCGCGCCGGGAATGTGTCCTTGCTCATACGCCGTCGTATCGACATCCACTTCAATAAGCCGAATATTCGGATCGCTCATATGCTCTTGTACCCATTCAGTGGAAACGAGAACCGTTTGCATAGCCCAGCCTCCTGTATGGATGGAGTATACCCTTATTGGGACTTTTGCTGGGGCAACATCTCATCCACCAGCACGATTTCATATCCCTCTCGTTTGAGGTAATCCAACAGCTGGGGAAGTAGGTCGATTGTTTCCGGGACGCCGTCGTGCAGCAGGATAATTCCGCCGTTGCTGAGTTGGTCTAACAGACGTTGTTTGAGAGTCGCTTCGTTGGGGCGGGCGTAGTCGCCTGGGTCATCGGTCCAAAGAATCAGCCAGTACCCCAACGCGTTGGCGATTTCGGCTACGGTTTGGTTGTAATCGCCGCCGGGGGGACGGAACAGGTGCGGCGCTTGTCCTGTAAGGTTCTGGATCACCTTGCCGCACGCTTTAATCTCCACAGCAATCTGCTCGGGCGTCAAACGGGTTAGGTTCACATGATGATAGGTGTGATTGCCGATAGCGTGCCCGCTTTGTTGCAGGAGATGGACGAGCTCGGGATATTGCTCCGCCATTTTACCAACCACAAAAAAGGTGGCTTTTACTTGATACTTGTTCAAAATAGCCACCAGCTTGGGCGTGTATAGAGGGTGGGGACCGTCGTCGAAGGTCAGCGCAATCCATTTTCGGTTTGGGTTACCCCGTATTAGTTTACGGAGAGCAATTTTTTGTTGTTGTTCGGTAGCATCTTGGGCAAGGAGTTCTGGGAGGGATTTGTAGACCTCTTTCTCCGCTTGGAGCCAATAGGGGTCTGTAGGGCTTTCAACGCGCTTCTCGGGAGAGGCATTTCGACACCCTGATAGCCCAACCGCCAGAACAAAGAGTAGTAGCCACTGTTTCGCTTTCATCGGTGGTCTCCCCCCTTCTCCTGCTTTACATGACTTAATAGTTCCGCTATGAGTTGATTTTGGTATTCAAGGTGTTGTAAGATAGCTTCCACATAGCTTTCTGTTTGCAAGTTTACCTCGTAGTCTGCCTGAGCGCGCAGCTCCGAATCGAGGTTCAATACATTTTGTCCGACCATCAACAGAGGCATCAGTAGAATCTGGATCAGGTTAGAAATAAACAACCACAGCACAAATCCAGGGGCTGGATCAAAACGCCATGCTGCAGGCGCCAGCAGGTTCCAGCTTAGCCAGAACGCGCTCCAGCCTGCAATTAAAAAGAAAAACCCCATCGTGCCGACTCGCTTCGTGACAGTGAGCGCGAGCTTGTCCATGGGCGAGAGTCGTTTCTCGCGTTCGCGGGCGACCTGACGTATAGGATGCGCGCGTGCGCGTATTTCGCTCAGCGAAGGCAAGTGGTGGTATGTCATAGAGATTCCTCCCAAATAGGTATACCCTAATTGAGGCTGCTTAACAGACGCTCCGTGCGTGCAGAGGCACAAGGTATACTCCAAATATGTCCATTTGAGTTCAAAGAGGAATATGTCCGCCTTGCGGAAGAGTGGATTGCGAAGGAGAACGGATTGCCAAACCTGTGCGCAGGCGCCGACGGCGCTCTGGACTGGGAAAAAATGGTGCGTTTCAACTCCGGTCGGGAGTAGGGTGCTTCACCCGTTCCTGTGTGGGGTGCGGGTATACTCACGCTATGCCAGAGGAGTTTACTTATCGGGATGCGGGCGTCGATATCGATGCGATGAACCGTGCGCTGGAGAGTATCAAGGAGAGTGTGCATCGCACCTTCACGCCTGCCGTATTGTCGCAAATGGGTTCGTTTGGCGGGATGATGGCGCTGGATGTGAGCGGTTATCGGCAGCCGGTGATTGTCGCGAGCATCGATGGAGTGGGTACGAAGGTGCGTGTGGCGCGGATGGTGGGACAGTATCGCGTGCTGGGCTACGACCTCGTGGCGCATGGGGTGAACGACTTACTGGTGCAGGCGGCGAAGCCCCTTTTCTTTTTGGACTATCTGGCGATGTCGAAGCTGGAGCCGCAGGTGCTGCAGGAGGTGGTGGAGGGCGCGGCGGAGTTGTGCCAACAGTTGGGGATTGTGCTATTAGGGGGCGAAACCGCCGAAATGCCCGATGTGTATCTGCCGGGCGAGGTGGATGTGGCGGGGTGTATTGTGGGGCTGGCGGAGTTCCAGCAGATACCGACCCCCAGCCGCGTTCAGGTGGGCGACGCGGTGATCGGAATCGCTTCCAACGGGTTGCATACGAACGGCTACACGCTGGCGCGGCGCGTGTTTTTTGACCTCGCGAATATGCGTCTGGACGAGCAGCTGCCCGAAGTGGGAATGACTTTGGGCGAAGCGTTGCTGCAACCCCACCGCCCGTACCTGAACGCGGTTTTGCCCCTGCTGGAAGGTGAAACCGTTCACGGCATGGCACATATCACGGGAGGCGGGTTTTATGATAATATCCCACGCGCGTTGCCCAGCGATATGCGCGTCGTGATTGACCGCCGCAGCTGGGAAGTTCCGCCCCTGTTTATGCTCATTCAGCAGCTGGGAAATGTGCCCGACGCTGAGATGTTCCGCGCGTTCAATATGGGAATCGGCTTCGTGCTGATTGTGGCGCGGGAGCGTGCGCAGGATGTGTTGACCAGTTTGCAGATTTCGGGTGAGCAGGCGTGGCTGATTGGCGAGGTGCAGCGCGGCTCGCGCGAGGTGCAGATTATCTGAAGCAATGCTGGAATGGGATACGCGGCTGTTCTACTGGATATTTGAGGGGTGGCGTGCGGATTGGCTCACGCCGATTATGATTTTCTTTTCGGACGCGCTCAAGACGACTCCGGGGCGGATAGGCGCGTTGCTCCTTTGGATGTATCTTTTATGGCGTGGGGGCAAGGCGCGGGTGTTTGCCTTGTGGCTGATTCCGGTGCTGATTCTCACCAACGAGACCTGTGATGTGTTGAAGGCGTGGGTGGGGCGCGAGCGTCCGTGCGTGGCGTTGCCCATCGACGCGATTACTGGGGACTTGACTTCGGGGTCGTTCCCGTCGGCGCATGCGGCGAACATGAGCGCGGTGGTGGGTGTTGCGACGGCGGTCTGGGGGCGCAAGGCGTTGCTTTTGCTATTTGGGTTGCCTGTGCTGGTGGGGGTGTCGCGCGTGTACATCGGGGTGCATTATCCGTCTGATGTGCTGGCAGGTTGGCTGCTGGGTTGGCTTTACGGTTGGGGCGTGGTCTCGCTGGCGGGCTGGATAATCGCGCGGCGACGCTCTACACCGTCTGCTTCCAGCAGCGATTCCGGTGGGGTATAGGGCACGATTCGCGAGATGCCCCCCGTCATCGACACGCCCAGCCACTGCTGCGCGACCGCCGTGGTGATGGGGTTGTGCGTCACGATGAGAATCTGCGAGCTCTCTGCCATCTGTTTGAGGTAGTCCGCGAAGCGTTGCACATTCCGTCCATCCAGCGCGGCGTCCACCTCGTCCAGCACCATCAGTGGGCTGGGTTTGACCGTGCTGAAGGCAAACAGCAGCGCGATGGCGGTGAGGGCGCGCTCGCCGCCTGAGAGCAGTTCCAGTCGTTGGCGGCGTTTGCCGGGAGGTTGCGCCTCGACAATCACGCCTGCCGACAGCGGGTCGCGCGTGTCTGTAAGGATGAGCTCTGCCTGACCGCCTTCAAATAGTTGCTGGAAGCGCATTGTGAACGCCTCACACACGGACTCGAAGGTTTTGAGGAACTGCTCGCGGGCGTGGGCGTCGATTTCGCGCAGCTGCTGCTCCAGCTGGGCACAGGTCTGTTCCAGGTCGGCGCGTTGGCGTTCGAGGTGGGCGTATCGTTCGTTGAGGCGGGCGTATTCCTCGGCGGCTGCGGGGTTCACTTCGCCCAGTTCGGCGAGGGCGCGTCGCACCCGTTCCAGTTCGGCGCGGGTGACGGGCGGCTTTTCGGGCAGCGGTGTCTCGGGTTCAGGCAGGGGTTCATCGGGGGCAATCTGCCGCCATTGGTCTTCAATTTCGGCGAGTTTCACCTCATTGCGAGCAACCTGGAGGTCGAGGGCGCGTTCGCGTTCGGCGAGTCGGTTCAGCTCGGCGCGTAAGGTGCGGATTCGGTCGTTCACGGCAAAGCTCTGCTCCAGCAAACGTTCGCGTTCGGCGCGGCGGATGTCCAGTTCACTTTGTGCGTGGGCAATTTGGGTGCGGAGACGCTCCAGCTCCGCTCGGGACGCAGCGCGTTGGCTCTCGATTTGGTTTAACTCGTGTTGTAGGCTCTGAAGTCGTGTTTGGCGGCTCTGGCGACGCTCGTGGAGCTGCTTTGTGGCGCGCTGCTCGGTCTCTATCTGTCGTTGTACCTCGCGCCTGCGCGACTCGAGCTGGTTCATCAGGGCGCGTTGCTGGGCGAGGGCGCGTGTGAGCGTCTCGTACTCGGTTTGTAGGCGTTCCCGCTCGGCTTCCAGCGTATCCAGGTTCGCTTCGGGATGTTGCCGGAGCGTGGCGTCGAGTTGTGCCAGCTGCTCATGGATGCGCTGCCGTTGCGCCTCGTAGTGCTGGGTTTCGCGGACGCGCTGCTTGTATTCGTTTTCCGTGCGCATGCGTTGCTGCGCGAGCTCACGCAGTTGACGGCGCAGGGTTTCGAGTTGGCGTTGGCGCTCGAAGTGCGCCGTGCGATGCGTTTCCAGCGTGGCTTCGGCTTCGTGCAGGTGGGTTTCGGCGGTTTGCAGGTCGGCGCGGGTGCGCTCCAGTTCCGCTTTGAGCAGGAGCAGGCTGCTCCGCTCATTGGCGTACGCGCCGCCGGTAATCGCGCCGTTGAGTTGCACCACCGCGCCGTCGAGCGTGGCAATCCGCGAGAACTCGCCTGCACGCTGTTGGCGGCGCAGTGTGCGCACGAGCGCAACGGCGTTTTCGAGCGTGTCCACAATTAGCACGCGCCCCAACAGGTGGCGCACCGCAGGCGCGTAGCGTGGGTCGTACTGCGCCAACTCGGCGGCGACACCGAGCACGCCCGCAGCGGTAGCGAGATGTTGGCTTGCGCTCTGAGGGGAGCTGAGGAGGTCCAGCGGGAGGAAGGTGAGCCTGCCTGCACGGTTCTGTTTCAGCCACTCTACTGCAGCACGCGCTTCCGCTTCGGTGGGGGTCAGGATGTCGTTTGCCGCGCCGCCGAGCGCAGCGCTAATGGCAGCCTGATAGGCTTCAGGGACTGTCAACGCCGCGCCTACGGGCACAAACTCGCCTTGGAGTTCCCCTTTGCGCACGGCTTGCAGGAGCGCGCGCACGGCGGGACTGGCGCCTTCGCCTGCCTGTAGGCTGGACTCTAAAGCGCGGACACGGGCGCGCAGGGTTTCCGCAGTGCGCATGTGCGCTTGTGCCTCGCGACTCAGCTGCTGGAGCTGGCGCTCGCTGTGCGCTTGCTCCGATTCCAGTGCGTCCACGGCGCTTTGGAGTTCCTCTTCCTGAGCTTGAAGCGTTTGTAGCTCGGTGTAGGATCGTTCCAACTCCGCACGCAGTTCGTTCAAGCGCGTCTCGATTTGAGACGCCTCGTGGCGAAGTTGTTCGGCTTGGCGCTGTGCGCTTTCGCGTGCTGAGTGTTGGCGTAGTGTGGACTGATACGCGGTCTCCAGGGCGCGGCGTCGGGTTTCCAACTCTTTTGCTGCTGCTTCGGTTTGCTGGATGGTGGGTGCGAGCGACTGGGCTTCGGTTTCGATGGCGTGCAGTTCGGCTTGCAACTCGGCGATGCGTTGCTGTCGTTCCGCTTCTTGCGCTTGCAGGCTTTCGGCTTCCTCGTGCAGGGTGCGGGCGAGTTCGTGGAGAGCGTGTTCGCGTTCATCCCAGCGGCTCAATTCACCCAGGATGCGCTCTTCGGCGGTGAGTTGGCTTTGCAGCACGGTGCGCAGGGTATCCATGTCGCTTTCCAGTTGCGCAATCGCGTGCCCATAGGTTTCGGCGTCGGCTTCCTGTTCGGCGATGGCGAGTTCGGTCTGCAGGATGGTTTCGCGGAGGGCGTTGCGTTCCTGTTGGGCGTGCTGGGTGCGCTGTTGCAGGGCGAGGTACTCGTATTGCAGGTATGCGCGTTCGAGTTGGTGGAGTTGGCGGCGCAGTTCGCGGTAGATGAGGGCGCGCTCGGCTTCGTGGCGGAGCGGCTCGCGTTGGCGTTCCAGCTCGCGCAGCACATCGTCCACGCGCGTCAGGTGGAGCCGCGCCGATTCCAGGTCGCGCAGGGCGTCCTTGCGCCGCGTGCGGTAGAACGCGACCCCTGCCACCTCTTCCAGCCAGCGGCGGCGTTCTTCGGGCGGCGCGTTCAAAAGTGCATCGATGTCCCCCTGTCCCACAATGGCATAGCCGCCGCGCCCCAGCCCCGTGCCTGCAAAGAGATCCGACAGGTCGCGCAAGCGTGCAGGAGTGCGGTTAATCCAGCACTCCCATTCCCCCGAGCGGTACAGTCGGCGCGTAATTTGCACCTCGTCGACATCCAACGGCAGCCAGCGCGCTTCGTTGTTGAACCAGAGCGCGACCTCCGCCAGCCCCAGCGGTTTGTGCGCTGCCGAGCCGCTAAACAGCACTTCGGTCGGCGTCTGCGCGCGCAGGGTGCGCACATTCGCCTCGCCCAGCGCCCATATCAGCGCGTCGACGAGGTTGCTCTTACCGCAACCGTTGGGACCGACAATCGCCGTGAGGTTCGAAGCGAGTTCGATCTCCACACGCTGTGCAAAGGTCTTGAAACCGTGCAGCCGTAGGCGCGTGAGGGCAAGGTTCATCGGGCGCACTCCTTACGCCAGCAGGTTCGTTCCGTCCGAATCACAACGATGAACTGTTCGACACACGGCGCCGAATTCCTATCCCTTCCCGCCAACCCATTCGCAGGTGGAGAGCAATCGTTGACGGCGTAGGGTATAATTTAGCCACGCTAAATGACAGGAGGTATCCTAACGAACTATGCGTTATCCGTGCTATATGCGCCTGCCGCACGAGTTGCAACAGGCGACGGAGATTGTTGATCTGATTGGCTACACGCCGCTGATTCGGTTGCGGCGGATTACGCGCCACTTGCCAGAAAGCATCGAAATCTATGGGAAAGCGGAGTGGTTTAACCCTGGTGGCTCGGTGAAAGACCGCCCCGCGTGGAACATCGTGCGCACGGCGCTCGAGCGCGGCGAGCTTCATCCGGGAAAACGCTTGCTCGATGCGACTTCGGGCAACACAGGGATTGCGTTCGCGATGATCGGGGCGGCGCTGGGGTTCGGCGTTACGCTCTGCATGCCCGCCAATGTCAGCCCCGAGCGGAAGCGCATCCTCCAAGCGTATGGGGCGGAGGTCATCCTCACCGACCCGCTGGAGAGCTCCGACGGCGCCATCCGCAAAGCGCGTCAACTCTACGCGGAGAACCCCGACCGATACTATTACGCCGACCAATACAATAATCCCGCGAACTGGCAGGCGCACTATGAGACCACCGGCGTCGAAATCTGGCAGCAAACCGAGGGACGCATTACGCACTTCGTGGCGGGATTGGGCACGACGGGCACTTTCGTGGGGGTGGGACGACGCTTGCGCGAGTATAACCCGGACATCCAGCTCATCTCGTTGCAGCCCGACTCGCCGTTTCACGGGCTGGAGGGACTCAAACATCTGGAGACGGCAATTGTACCAGGTATCTATGACCCGACTTTAGCCGACGCCAACCTTGAAATCAGTACCGAGGATGCTTATCGGATGGCGCGGCGCCTCGCACGGGAAGAGGGCTTGCTGGTGGGGGTGTCTGCTGCGGCGGCGGTCGTCGGCGCGTTGCGCGTCGCGGAGCAGATTCAGCAACAGGCGGAAGCAGAAGGTGTAGAGCCACGCGCCGTGATTGTCACAATCCTGTGCGACAGCGCGGATAAGTATCTCTCCGAGCGGTTCTGGGAGGATGAGACGCTGTGAAGTTGCAATTGCCCCCCGAAGCCGAAGCGGCGATTCGCGCTCACGCCCGCGAGGAGTATCCCCACGAGTGCTGTGGTGCGCTTTTGGGACGGGAAGAGGAGGAGGTGCGCGTGGTGGAGCAGGTGATACGCCTTGCGAACGAGCGCACCGATGAGCGCGAACGCCGATTCTATGTAAGCCCGCAGCAGGTCCTGATGGCGGAGCGTCAGGCACGCAAGGCGGGGTTGCTGTTGCTGGGGTTTTACCATTCGCATCCCGACCAGCCCCCTATCCCCTCCGCGTACGACCGCGAACACGCGCTGCCGTTTTACTCTTACCCTATCGTCTCCGTGAAGCAGGGCGAGCCGACCGAGTTGCGTTCGTGGCGACTGCGCGAAGACCGCTCGGGCTATGAGGAGGAGGCGATTCTAACGCCTCGCGCCGAGTAGCTATTGCGCAATCCACGCGGGCTGGGCGAGCAGCGAGCGTTGCCACTTCAGGTAGTCGCGAACAGCGTCGGCGATTGTGATGCCTGTGCTTCGGCTAATCTGGTCGCGGCTCCAAATACGGAAGTAGCCCAATGCACCCCGTGCCATCGGCGCGGTGGTCGCCACCTTGTAAACCCGATCTGGCTCCAACTTTGCGCCTGCAATCGTGACGCTTAGCACGCGCTTACCCGGCTCCGCTTTGGGGTTGAAGCGCACTTCTGCGCCTGACAACTGGAGAAAGGCGTTATTTTTCTGCGGATACATCTCCAGCGCACGCTCCAGCGCCTGCAGAATCTGCTCGCCGCGCAGGCTTAGCACGACCACTTCATCGTCGGGGTGCGCCAGCGCTTTGATAAGTTCGTCCGCACTGAAGCCCATAGCGGGAACCGACGCCGACTCGTTGAAGAACGCCGCGCCCAGCAGCGCCATCTCGGCGCCGGTCGCCGAGCGCATCGCCTCCACAATCGTCTGCGCGACAGGATTCGACCGCTCGCCCACGCTGCCAAGCGTCTCCCCCTGCGACAGACCTACCTGACCCCAGCCTATCGCCAGAGCCAGTCCGACCCATCCCAAAATCAATCTTAACCGTGTCATGATTACTATCTTCCGTTGCGTGGACAAGACACTCCGAGCCACGCTTCCCCTGTACTGATCGACAGGAGATTACTCCCGTTTTGTTTCGACGGGGGAACGCTGCGAAGCGTTCCACCTTAAATACGCTTCGATGAAGTCATCTATTTCACCATCCAGCACTGCTTGCACATTGCCCGTCTCGTAGTCGGTGCGGTGGTCTTTGACCAGCGTATACGGCTGTAATACATAGCTTCGGATTTGGTGTCCCCATTCTGCAGGGGCGACCTCGCCTTTGAGCTGGCGCATTTTTTGCTCCTCCTGACGGCGATAGTAATCCGCTACGCGCGCCGCCAGCACTTTGAGCGCGACCTCTTTGTTTTGGTGTTGCGAGCGTTCGTTTTGGCACGAGGCGGTGATGCCCGTGGGGATGTGTGTAGCGCGGATGGCGGACTCGGTCTTGTTCACATGCTGCCCTCCATGCCCGCCAGCGCGGAAGGTTTCAATCTTTACCTCTTCGGGTTTGAGCTGGTACTCGGTCTGCTCCACTTGCGGCATCACTTCCACTAACACGAAAGAGGTATGGCGCCGTTTATTGGCGTCGAACGGCGAGATGCGCACTAAGCGATGGACGCCATGTTCCGACTTGAGTAAGCCGTAGGCGTTTTCGCCTTCGATGAGTACCCCCACGCTGGAGTAGCCTGTTACGGTACCGGGGGATTCGTCGACGATTTCTGTGCGGAAGCCTTTGCGTTGCGCCCAGCGCAGATACATGCGTAGCAGCATCGCCGCCCAGTCGCACGCTTCGGTGCCGCCCGCACCAGAGTTGATTTCCAAGATAGCGTTGTTGGAGTCGTACTCGCCGCTGAGTAGCGTCAGCATGTCCAGTTGCGCCACCTCGCGCTCCAGCGTGGCGATTTGGGCGCTCACCTCCGCCGCTGTCGCCTCGTCGTACTCCATTTGCAGCAGGCTGAGCCACTCGCTCAGTTCCTCGGCTTGTTTTTGCAGTCGCTCGATGGGTTCGATTTTGTTGCGCAAGCGGGCGATGTGCTGCATCGTGGCTTGCGCTTCGGTGGGGTTCGCCCAAAAATCGGGCGATTCGCTCTCGCGCTGCAGGCGTTCCAGCTCCGACTTCAGGCGGGCGAGGTCAAAGATGCTCCCCGATCGCATCTAAGCGTCGGCGAGCCTCCTGTATGGTTTCGTTCAGGGTGCGGAAGTCGATCATCGATAAGATTATACCTTCTTACTCCAGTCTCCGCAGCAACGCCAGTCCCCCCACGCCAAACAGCAGGTTGGGCGCCCATGCTGCCAGCATCGGCGTCAGGAAGCCGTAGTTGCCCAAGATTTGGAAGAGCAGCAAGGTGTTCCAGAACACGAACACCAACACAATAGAAAGCAACACGCCGACGAAGCTCCCCGCACGCGCCAGCAGAAAGCTCAGCACGGGGGCGCACAGTGCCAGCACCAGACACGCCACTGGCACGGCTGCCTTGAGGTGATAACTCACTTCCAGCTGGCGCGTGTCCAACCCGATGTCACGGTTGCGGCGGATCTGCTCGCCCAGTTGCGCCATGGTCTGCTCTTCGGGGGTGGGCGCGGCGAAAAAGTCCTGCAACGCCACCTGCAGGTTGATGACAAGACGCGTGGCGTTCTGCACATCGGCGACCTTGCCGTCGGGCTGGTAATAATGCACGCTCGGCTCATACAGAGTCCACACGCCGTTGCGATACTCGCCCCGCGGCGCCTTCACCACCAGCCAGCCGCCTTGCTCGCGCCGTTCGAATAGCAGCACATCTTCCAGCAGCACCGTATCGCCCCGCTGCTGGGCGACGCCGATTCCTACCATGTAGTTCTGCGCTTTGATGACCGCGTTGCTGGTCAGGTTCGGCACGGGTGCGAGCAAGAAGATGCGGTTGCGCAGTTTGTTGAACTGCTGCATCGAGGGCGGCACTAAATACTCGTTGAGCGCGAAGTTTGCCCCCGACAGCAACGCACCCACCAGCACCATCGGCGCGAAGATACGGCGTAGGCTCACACCTGCCATGCGCAACACGGTAATCTCACTATCGCGTGTGAGGCGGTTCACGGTCAGTGCAGTGCCCACCGCCGCACCCACAGGGAGACTTAGCACCAGCAGGTAGGGGGTGTAGTACAGCACCATCTGCAACACCGCTGCCACCGGCACACCATAGTTGAAAAACCACGGGGCATAGTTGAACAGTAGGTTGCCGATGAGCATCAGCAGAATCGCGAAGACGCCGATGCCCAACGGGGTAAGCATCTCGCGAGCGATATACCGATCCAGCCGTGTGAAAGGCGGCAGTGTGCGCAGACTCATGATTTTCGGAGTAGCCAGACGATCACCCCCAGCGCCCCCAAAAGCGTCGCCAGGATTGCCCAGAGTGCGCTTAGCCCCACAAGTTGCTCACGCCAGAACAGGCTCAGCGCCATTGCCCCCACGGCGATTGCCCACACGCTAATCGCTTTTTGGAACAGTTGACGGGGGATCCAGCGTCCCTGTACCAGCAGCGGTAAGAGAAGTTTCCCGCAACGCGCACAGCGCACCGCGCCCACGGACTGCCGCGCACCGCAGTTCATGCAAGGGGTGTAGCCCAACGGGTGGGCGTTTTTCAGCTCGTCTTTCCACAAACTTAAGCGACGCTTCTCGTTCGCCGCCATAACAGGAGCCAGTTGAATCGCCTTCTCCAGATGATAAACTGCCTGCTCCAGCAAGCCATTTTTGTAGCACACCTCAGCCAGCTGAATAAGCGAGCCGTAGTTTTTGGGGTCAAACTCATAGGCGAGACAGGCGCGCTCGATCAGTTCGGCATCTAACTGTGCGTGTGCCGCCCGATTGAGATAGGCGCGTAGCAGGGGCAATACTATCGCTCCGCCGCCTAACGCCACCAACGAGAACGGTGCTGCGTGGGGGAAATAACGCTGTGCGCTGCTCAGTGCCAGAAGCAACGCGACCATTGAGCCGATGATTGCCTCCCCCGTGGAAATATCGCCTGTGACCGCCCAGCTCACTAAGAAAAAAATCCACCCTGCCGCGAGCAGCCACACCAGCATCACCGTGACGATGGACTCCATATTAGCGGAATTCTACCTGTTTCGATGGTCTGCATTCCTCGCACCGAAGAGATAGATTGGTCGGACGCTCATGCCGATAGAATAGAAACGCGCCGGGTAGATAGAACTATCACCATAAACACGGAGTCCCACTCGCCCACTCCAGCAAAACAGGCATAATTTCAATCTTTTTCTGTTATCGACTCAATAGCAATTCCGAGTACACACATCCGGTGGGCAAGGAACATCGGTGAACAGGTTCCAGCGATCCCGTATCGCGGTGGGAGCATTGTCGTAAGGGTCAATGCAGGGACGAAGATAAGTGCGCACACGTTGAACGGAACCATCTAACCGAACTCGTAGTGTCAGCCCCTGACAACAATTCTCGATTGCTGGGGGAATATTATCACGGCATCCCGAGTCGCAACTTCCATGCAACAGACAGGCAACGACTCCATGGTTTGGATCCAGCAAGGGTAGAAGTTCGATCTGGCGTTTGTAGTTGTTCACAGGGTCTGCAAAATAAAAGTAGCTGAGACTGATCCGGTTCTGCCTCGCATAGAGGTTGCCCCCGCCAAACCAATTGACCCCGCCGAATGCGTCGGCATGGTCGTGTGGGCAAAGAAAGATACGCCGATCCTTCACATAGGGAAAGACATACTGGGCAAAGGGTGGAAAGTCGCCATAGTCCTGGCGATACTGAGCTAATGCTGCTGCAAGCTGACGCATATTAGAAAGACAGGTCGTTTCGTAAGCTCTTCTGCGAGCATTGAGCAGAACAGGTAGAAGCAACGCCATTAGCAGCGCGATGAGGGCTAATGCGATGAGCAGTTCGACCAAAGAAACCGCAGACCGCTTCATGAGAATAACCTCCTGAGGTGATTCTGGTATTTTGCAAATAAGTATATTATGGAAATTAGAGACAAAGATATACTTACGATATAAACTATCAAAAAGTACAAATTTATAGAAAACATTTGATGCAAGACTTCAGGTGGATCATGAGCAAAGCGATACGGTAAAGTTGCAACAACCACAATCCTTCTTGAAGCAGAAACAAGAACTGAAATAATTATAAAAATAGCCAGAATTATCTTTTGACGAATTGAATTATATATAAATCCTAATGCACCTGCTATACCACATGCAACTAACATTGATATATTATCATAGCCTGAAAAAATACTTGTTATACCATATTTCCAAATAACATAAAAATTATCAATAAATGCTTGAATACTTTGTTGCTTCATAAAAGCGACAGAGTATGTTCCAGACGCTACAGATGCAATCATGTGGATGATCACGAATCCTGCGATTCCACCACCGAGAAAGCTAAACACAAGACCTTGCCATTCTTCTTTTTTCATTTCGTGTATAAAGTTATACTCTTCCTGCCAGCATAAGTACGCTGGCAGGAAGAGCAATGCTGTTCCAGTGTTGCAACCCCTCACGATGCACAAGTTGCGCATTGCTTGCCAACCGCTGCTTCAACTGGGACTCGTTCATTGGGATGCTTCCACCAGAGCAACCGCAGCCTTTACCAGATAGGAGGCTCGTTGCCACCCCCCCCGCCGAGTTCGGCGAGGGCGACGAGAGTGTGTGGCATCGCCACCACGTTCGCTATCGTCAGCACCAGCACACTCATCAGCAACACTTTTTGCCTTCGCATCGCTTCGCCTCCTTCTGGAAGTGCCCTTGCGCCTTTGCGCACTTCCATCTCTAATACCCCACGATAACGCGATTTTTCGACACTCTATCCCCAATTCTCGGCAAACCTTCTTCAACGCCCGCCCAAATTGCACCGAGATTACCCCCGCCTTACTCTTCAAACGCCGAGCAATCTCCTGCCACGATAGCCCTTGCGCATAACGCCAGTATGCCACCTGCCGCCACTTTGACGGCAATCGTGACAGAACCTCTTCACCCAGTAGCTGAGCGTACAACGCATTCTCTTCAAAGCAAGCCGTATGCACTGCTGCGAACTGCTGTTCCGCACGTAGGCGTCGCTTCCACTGACGCAAGTGGTCTATGATGAGGCCGTCCAGTATTCGTTTCATCAGGGCAGGTTGCGGTTCAGCATCGTCTAAGTAGTCCACTCCACGCCGCTGGAAGTATCGGATGCGCGCCTGCTGCAGCACATCTTCAGTGTCGTCCTCGCTCAGGCCGTGTTGGCGGGCGTGCTGCTTCAGTGCAGCCAGTCGTCGATAGCTGCTTTGTGTTGCTTCTTGGTGCATGGCACCCCCTAGCATTGCGCTGTTATAACATACGCGCGCTGTGTTATGATTCCTGCTTTATGTGCAGGGGTACTTTCCCGATTGATTCGGAAAGTTTACTGCCCACCGAGAGGGATTCCGAAGTATACGGTACCCACTGACAAGCGCAGAGGTACATGGATGTATAGCTGTGCCTGCAGCTCTATCTGATCAGAAATCATCCCGGGAAATTTTTCTTTTTGCTGCAAATATTCCTCAATTGAGCGAAGAATAGGTTGGGGCATAGCGTGTAATGGAACCCTGCCTAATTGCAATTGGTGTCTACTTAGATAGAGTTCAATCACTTTTTGAACCAGCTGCCGATATTGCTGTTCCAAACGCTTATTTCGTTCATTTATTATAAACAGAGATTGATTAATTAAATTCAAAGCCGAATCCAACGATGGTTTGAAATTAAAATGAAAACTTACGGTATATTCTTTGCGTATGTCTAAGTTTGATAAGGCTCTCATCGACAGCGTGGTAGTGGTATCAGAATCTCTTGTTGTCGAGGGTGCAGGGGTTTCGTTGTCAAGGGGTTCGACCTGAGCGTATTTGACCGAGGATAAAAATCCTTCCCTCAGACTAGCGACCCATATTTTTTCTGCATTTTGATTTCCTTCGGAGGGCAACGATGCGTAAATGTTGATTGATATAATTATCGCGCGTTCGTCGTCTATTTTTGTAGCCGCATCTTTAAATAGAGAATAAAAACTATCTTTTGCTTCTTGTGTCAATTCTGATAGTTGAAAACTTCCTTTTTCGTATATACTTTGTGGCAATAAAATTAACAACTGATTCATCATAAATAAGTTTTTGTTTATCTTTTTGTCTGGTGGGATGATGAAGGTTACTTCATCATGCTCATAGATATTATAGCCTTGCTCTACTGCTATCTTCTTAATCGTTGTTGCTGGTTCATGAATTAGATTGATGAGTGGAGACTCTTTCTCTAAGGCAACAAACACTATTCTTTCAGGTAAAGACACCGTCGCTTCCTGAGCGTAAGCGACAACACCCAGAAACATCTGAAGGGCGGCGAAATATGCCAATATCCAAATTCGTCTCCACACTGCCAATTTCTGCGTCATACTTTTATCACCTCATTCACAGGCAAAGTAATTACTACACCATCATCAATAATTACGACTACTGGTTCATCAGGGCAAACACAATCTGGCACTACGCTTATCTGAATAAACAGTTCTGGTTCACACACGACGGAGGTTCGTACTTGGCTCTTCTCAGGTTGAGAACAAGTTGCCTCTTGCCTCCAGCAATCAGGTCGGTAGACAACACCTCGAGTTACCTTTGCGCAGGGGCCTAAACCTATAGCAGGGAAATATAACCGCCTCTGTGAGCTTCCTGGGCGCAAGTTGGTGTCCCAGCCGATGTTGTCACAATCTGAACCTCTCACGGTACGCATAGCAGACCGAGTAACTTCTTTTGATGGTACACGAAGACACAAATTGCAACTTGTGTTAATGTATTCATCCACAATCTCAGGTTGCTTCTCTATACAGGCTTGTGCATCAGGGTTGTAAACCATACAAGCAATACGCTGTGGAGCACTCAACTGCCAACCTGCGGGGCAGTCGCAGTCATCCGAAGCGGATACCCTGCTCAGTGTGACAACTGCACCCAGTACCATTAGCTGCACCAAGCGCACCATCTCTCTCTTCAGTATGCGTTCGCGCATCGCTTCGCCTCCTTCTGGAAGTGCCTTTGCACCTTTGCGCACTTCCATCTTTAATACCGCACGATAACGCGATTTTTCGACACTCTATCCCCAATTCTCGGCAAACCTTCTCCAACGCCCGCCGAAATTGCACAAAGATCACTCCCGCCTTACTCCTCAAACGCCGAGCAATCTCCTGCCACGACAGCCTTTACGCATTGCGTTTGCATACGGATAGGTAGGTCGGGTACTCTTGTGGTGATTAGAGCCTGCACGCCTTGCTAAACAGCCTCTAAATCGCCATCATGCTTGCCACTTCCAGTTTGCGCAGGTCGATGGTCTTTGTTGCGGTCTGAATGTATTCGATGGGCACGGCGACGAGTCGCCCGCCTTCCACGCCGACCATCTCGTTGGTGTGTCCGTCCAGAAGGCGTTGCACGGCGAACACGCCCAGTTGCGTTGCCAGCACGCGGTCGAACGCCGTTGGTGCGCCCCCGCGCTGCATATGTCCCAGCACCAGCGCGCGCAGATGGTAGGGAGTATGCTCTTGCAGAAACTTTTTCACATCTTCTGCCCGCGCTGCGCCCTCCGCGACGACGATGATGCTGGAGGTTTTGCCCCGATCGTAGCTCTCGCGCAACTTGTCCAGCAAGTCCACTAAATCGTAGGGTACTTCGGGGATGAGAATAGCCTCTGCACCGCCTGCCAGCCCCACCTCCAGCGCGATGAACCCCTTGTGCCTGCCCATGACCTCGATGACAAACACGCGGTCGTGAGAGTAAGCGGTATCGCGCACTTTGTCGATGGCATCCAGCGCGGTGTTCACGGCGGTATCGAAGCCGATGGAGTAGTCGGTGCCGGGGATGTCGTTGTCGATGGTGCCGGGCAGTCCCATCACTTTGACGGGGCTGATGTGGCTGAGTTCCACACCGCCGCGCATCGAGCCATCGCCGCCGATAATTATCAGGGCGTCGATACCGTACTTTTCCAAGATGGCTGCGCCTTTCCGCAAGCCTTCGGGCGTTTTGAACTCCTCGCATCGCGCCGAGCGCAGGATCGTACCGCCACGGTTGATAATCCCCCCGACGGAGAGGGTGGTCATCGGCTCGATCTCTTCGCTAAGCAGCCCTGCGTAGCCCCGCTTGATGCCGTACACTTCCAGCCCGTAGTAGATAGCGCTGCGCACCACCGCGCGGATGGCAGCGTTCATGCCGGGCGAATCGCCGCCGCTGGTCAGTACCCCGATACGCTTTACACTCATAGAACCCTCCATTTGGCTTCCTTGCTCCGTTCGAACACCGCCATTTCGAGCGAAGCAGGAATCCTATCCTAAATCGATGGCGAACTTGGGCTTCCGTTTCTCAAGGAAGGCGCGAATGCCTTCTTGCCCTTCGTCGCTCACACGCAGCTCTGCGATGCGAGCAATCGTTAGCGAGCGCAGCTCGTCGGCAGG
>NKPV01000345.1 GCA_002254605.1 Armatimonadetes bacterium JP3_11 | reverse complement strand
TCCATCGCTTCCGCGATTATCTTGCCAATCTCGGCGTCGTTCCCTGCGATGGTGGCGACATATTCAATCTGCTCGCGCTCGGTCACGGGGATAGCATGCTCTTTGATGGTTTCAACGGCTTTTGCTACAGCTTTTTCGATACCCCGCTTAAGCGCGATGGGGTTGCCGCCCGCCGCCACATAGCGCATGCCCTCGTTCACTAAGGCTTGCGCCAGCACGGTTGCGGTGGTCGTGCCGTCGCCCGCCACATCG
>NKPV01000051.1 GCA_002254605.1 Armatimonadetes bacterium JP3_11 | reverse complement strand
ATTTTGTACGCCATCCGGTATAACTCGCTGATTGGCAAGAAAAATCAGGTCGAGTATGCCTACAGCGGCGTCGATGTGCAACTGAAGAAACGGCACGACCTGATTCCCAACCTCGTTGCGACCGTCAAGCAATACATGGAGCATGAGCGCGGGCTGCTGGAACGCATCACCGAGTTGCGCAGCCGCGCTCTCAACCCGAACCTGCCCGAAAGCGAACGCTTGCAGGTTGAAACGGCTCTCTCGGGCGCACTGCGCAACCTGATGATTGCCGTCGAGAACTACCCGCAGCTGCGCGCTAACGAGAACTTCATGCACCTGCAAGCCTCGCTCAACGAGATTGAAGAGCAAATCGCTGCTGCGCGCCGCACCTACAACGCCGCCGTGACCGACTACAACAACGCCGTCGAGATGTTCCCCACGAATATCATCGCCTCCACGATGGGGCTAAAACGGCGCGCGGTGTTCGAAGCCGAGGAATCTGAGCGTGCCACGCCCAGCGTGTCGCAACTGTTCCAGCAATGAACACCAGCCCTGTTCAGGCGCTACGCGAGCTGGAGCCGATTCTGCGCGAGCTGGAGCAAGACCGAACGCAGCAGGTCAGTCAGTTCGCGCAGATAACGCTCTGGAGCGTGGTAGGGGGTGGAGTGCTGAGCCTGATGCTCGCGCTTTTTCGTGTGGGGGCGTGGTCGCTTGCGCCGCTGGTGATTGCGCTGATTGTGATTGGCGCGGTCTACGCCAGCAAAGCCGAGCAGTGGCGTAAAGCGTTCAAGTGGCGCGTGATGACCCGACTGGTGAAATACTTCAACCCCAACCTTGAGTATCGTCCCGATGGCTATGTCTCGCAGCGCGAGTACGAACTCAGCATGCTTTTTCACAACTCGCCTGACCCCGACCGCTATCACGGTGAAGACCTGATTGAAGGCGTCGTCGACAAAACCGACATCCGCCTCTCGGAACTGCATACCGAATACAAACAGGTCACCTACGACAGCAAAGGGCGGCGGCAAGAGCACTGGGTTACCATCTTTCGGGGGCTGTTTATCAGCGCAGATTTCCACAAGCACTTTCAGGGCGTGACGCTCGTGCTGCCCGACACGGAACAGTCGTGGCTGGGCGGGTTCGGACAGTGGCTACAGAGCCTCAGCGCGAAACTGGGCAACCAGCCGGGCGAGCTGGTGAAAATGGAAGACCCGGAGTTCGAAAGACTCTTCAAGGTCTTCTCCACGGATCAAATCGAAGCACGCTACATTCTGACCCCCAACATGATACGGCGCATTCTGGAGTTTCGCGCGCGGACGAATGCGCCCATCCGCCTTTCGTTTATCGCCTCGCGCGTCTTCGTAGCGGTTCCCACTTCCCACAATCATCTTGAGCCGCCCTCCCTATTTGCGCCCGCCAACAAATTGCTGGAGCCAGAGACAATCGCCCAGTATTTTGAGGAGCTGCGCTTCGCGCTGGCAGTGGTGGACGAGTTGAACCTCAACACGCGCATCTGGACGAAGCAGTAATATGCCGCGCTCCCGACGGCTTTTAACATACTTTTTATGCGACTTCAGGTATTGTTCCGGTATTATGGAGGAACCGATAGAGCAGTTGACACGGCGTGAGGTACTGAAAGGACTCGGTACGGCGACCCTGGGGGCGGCGGCGTGGCTGACCTTGCGCGGTACGATGGACGCGGCTCCGAACCCGCAACGCCGTCGCGTGCTGCGCGTGGCGCACTTGACCGATATTCATGTCGCGCCCGAAGGCAACTCGGTGCGCGGCTTATTGAACTGTTTGAAAACGGTTCACGAACTCCAACCGCGTCCTAACTTGATTCTGGTAGGCGGCGATGTCGTGTCGGATGTCTTCGCCCAAAACGAATCGCGTGCGCGTGTGCTGTTCGACCTGTGGATGCGACTCGTCAAGGAGCATTTCGAAATCCCCGTGCGCTATTGCATCGGCAACCACGATGTGTGGGGCTGGGATAAATCGCGCAGTGGTTGCATGGGCAATGAGCCGAAGTACGGCAAGAAGTGGATTATGGACCTTTACGAACTGGAGAAACCCTACTACAGTTTCGAGCAGGCAGGCTGGAAATTTATCGTGCTGGACAGCACCTTTCCGCACGGCGACGGCTATAAGGGGCGTCTGGATGATGAGCAGTTCGAGTGGCTGAAAGGCGAGTTGCAGCGCACGCCCGCACAGATGCCAATCCTCGTGCTGTCGCATATCCCCATCGTGTGTGCCTGCGCACTGTTCGACGGCGAGAACGAAAAATCGGGCGACTGGGTCATCCCTGGCGCATGGGTTCACATCGACGCGCGACGTATCGTAGAGTTGTTCTATCAACACAAAAATGTGAAACTCTGTCTGAGCGGGCATATCCACCTGTACGATCGCGTGGTGTATAACGATGTGACTTACATCTGCGACGGCGCGGTCAGCGGTCGTTGGTGGCATGGGAACTACCATCAGACGCCGCCCGGCTGGGGTTTGATTGACCTCTACGACGACGGCTCGTTCGAGAGCGAATATCGGAGCTATCCCTACCCGATTCCTACAGGCGGTTAGCCCGAAGAATCGCTGCACCGTTTGCCGACAATTAGTCCTGTGAACTGGCAAGCGGTGAAGGAGGCAGTACGGCAAGCCGACCTGGTGCGGGCGCATGGGCGCGTTGTGGGCGCGGTCGGCTTGTTGATTGAGTCCCAGGGACCGCCGGCGAAGTTGGGCGAGATTTGCCTGATTGAACGCGGCAGGCATGCGCCGCCGTTGACGGTGGAGGTGGTCGGCTTTCGGAACGGACGCACGCTTCTCACACCGCTGGGCGATTTGGCAGGCGTTGCCCCAGGCAGTGAGGTCATCCCCACACGCCAGACTGCTTCGGTCGGCGTCTCCGAGAGATTGCTGGGGCGCGTGCTGGATGGACTGGGCAATCCTATCGACGGCAAGCCCGCGCCACACCCCGATCAACGCTATCCCTTAATCGCCGAAGCGCCTGCTGCGCTGGAGCGTCCCCCGTTGCGTACCCCGCTCCCGATGGGGGTTCGCGCCATCGACGCTCTGCTCACCTGCGCCTACGGGCAACGAATCGGCATCTTCGCGGGCAGCGGAGTCGGCAAAAGTACCCTGATGGGCATGATCGCCCGCAACACCACTGCCGAAGTGAATGTGATTGCGCTGATTGGCGAGCGCGGACGCGAGGTGCGCGAGTTTATTGAGGACAGTCTGGGTGAGGTGGGCTTGCAGCGCTCGGTGCTGGTGGTCGCAACTTCCGACCAGCCCGCGATTGTGCGTCAAAAGGCAGCGTTCACCGCGACCGCGATTGCCGAGTATTTCCGCGATCGGGGCAAGCAGGTGCTGCTCATGATGGACTCGCTCACGCGCTTGGCGATGGCGCAACGCGAGATCGGTCTCTCGGCGGGCGAGCCGCCCGCGGCGCGCGGCTACACGCCGTCCGTCTTCGCCCTTATGCCGCGCCTATTGGAACGCGCGGGCAACAGTGCGAAGGGCAGCATTACGGGCATCTACACCGTGCTGGTCGACGGCGACGACCTCAACGACCCCATCGCCGACACGGCGCGGGCGATTCTGGACGGGCATATTGTGCTGTCGCGTGCGCTCACCCAGCAGGGGCACTATCCGCCCATCGATGTGCTGGCGAGCCTCTCGCGCGTGATGCCCAACATCGTCGCGCCCGAACACCTCGCGGCAGCGAACCGCTTGCGCCAGCTGCTCGCCGCCTACCGCGAAGCGGAAGACCTCATCGCCATCGGCGCGTACCAACAAGGTGCGAACCCCTTGGTGGACACCGCCGTCGCCCGCATCGACGCCATCCGCGCGTTCCTGCGTCAGAGCCGCGACGAGCAGCCCGATTTCCAAGAAACACTCAATCAGCTCTACGCGCTCACGAGCTGACCTATTCGAACACGAACAACAGGTACTGCGCGATGCCGATATCGCCCTCGATTTGCAGCTCGCCTGTGTTGTAGGCGTCCAGCGGGTCGCGCTTGCCGTTGACAATCGCTAAAAACACCTCCGCTTTCGCCTTGATGGTGACCGTCGCCTCCGATGGGTTGCCCTCCTTGCTGATGCTGGCTTTGCCCTCAGCGATACGCAGGTAGTACTCGCCTGCGCCGTCCAACACAAGCCGATAGGTCGCCTTGAAAGTGCCCGCACGGTCTGCACGGAAGCGCTTCAAGTAGTCGTTCAATGCTTGGTCTACTTCGGATTGTCCGCTCTGCGCTGTAGCGGCGTCTGTCGGGCGACGCGCCGTCAGTTGCGCCATCATCTGTCGCGCTGCCTGCACCATCGCCGGACCAATCTCCGAGCCAATCGACATACTGCGCTCGTAGCTGTAGAGGTCTAAGTAATAATCTTCCAAACTCAGGATGTAGCCCAGTTCATCGTTTGCCAATCCGAACAGAAACACCGGGTCGCCATAAGGCGCAAGCAAGCGTTTGAGCAGTATCCCGATGTTGGGCAGCACCTCACCGGGCATCGTGAACATCACGGCGTCGCCGAGCCGTATCAGATGCGACTCGGTGGTCAGGCGCTCCCCGCTGAGCGACGCTCCTGACGGGATGACGCCTGCCGCCAGTGCCAGTTTGAACCCCTCGTTCTCCATCGGTACCGTGTAGGTGGCTTCCCGATGCTCCAGTTGCACCGCATCGGTGAATCGTGCGGTCGCGATGGCTTCCAGAGCTTTGGCGGCGATAGTGGTTCCGTAGCGTTCTGCTCGCGCCCAGTCGCGTCCTTTGGGTACATTCGGGTCGGGGTTCGCTGCGGGGGAGATCATGCCGCCCAGTGCGCCGTTGGCGAAAATCGCCACGCCGCCCACCTTCGACTCCACCGTCTGATAGTACCAGTGGCAGAAGTCGGCGGTGAGCTGGTCGTTGTTCAGCACCTCGGGGTGGCAGGCGAAGTTGGTGAGCGTCGCGATGACCTTGCCGTCCGCTTTGCTGCGGAACTGCATCACAGCGGCTTCGGTGTCCAGAACCTCCTTGATGCGGTAGTTGTAGGCGACGCCTTCGACATTCGTCTTCGCAAAACCGACGGTCGCGGGCTGGAGTTTGCTTGCAGCCTCGTCGATGGTCTTGGCGACCGTCTCAATCACAAAGTTCACATACTCGTTATCGCGCCCGGACTGAGTGGGCGTAGGACCCCAGAGTCCGATGGTATCGGGCGCCGAGTGGACATGGGTACAGAGCACCAGCACACGGTTTTGGGGTACCGATTTGACTTGCTGGCGGATTTTTTGCACATCGTCGCGCAGCAGCCCCAGCAAGTCGCACACGACGATGGCGAGGCGTTCCTGCCCCACCTGCACCACGACGGCGCGCGCCCAGATATCGTCATGCACGCCACCCGTGTTGAGGCGGTTGGGAGCGTAGCCCGCAAGGTAGACGGGCTTCGTGGGAGTGATTTTATTCGCGGCGGCGCCTGCTTGGAGCCCTTGCGCCCCGCTCACAGCCATAACCGCCCAGAACAGCGTTGTTATAATCAGGGATCTCATCGCTCGACCTCCGTACAGAACAACTTTCTATACGGAGGTCGTGTTTCCTGCTTCACTGGGGCTGGGAGGCATTGCTGTCGCTGCTTTGTTTCTCGCTCCACGAAAGCACGATGCGGGTCTGGTTCCCTTCTTGCGTCGCGGCAACGCCTGCGGTAACGGTTTCAGATTGTCCCAGCATCAGCAGTTCCTCGCCTGAACCTGTCTTCTGGTTCATCTTGCTTACTTTGAGTTGGCGTTTGCGGAACTCCGCTTCGTAGAATTCGGCGATGGCGTTCAGGGGCGCGTTGCCCACCAATTCCACCTGAGTGCCCCGAAAGTCGCCTGCCTGGGTGCGCAGAGTGTTTTTGATTTGGAACCCCGTGTAGAGGGGCAGTGGGAAATCTTCGGGCAGTTTTGTTTCTTTGGTGGTGCTTTGCACCGATTCTTTCTCGGCGGGCGGGGGCAAAGGCGGTTCAGCGGGTTGGAGTGCTGTGCCGTTGTCGGGGGGTGGAGCGGCGGCGGTTTCTTGCGCCTGCTTGGTGCAACCTGCCAACATCAGCGACAGAAGCGTCACTGCAAGCCATGAACCGTGTTGTTGCTTTAGGTCTCGCATCGGTTTCCTCGCGATGAAGAGGATACCCGATGGCTGGGTTCCTGAGCGCCCTCACCCTGCGCCGCATCGGATGAGGGCGCCAGGGAGACTACTGCAACAACACCGTACCCAAATCGATCGGTTGCGTGAGGCTCGATACGCTGACGGTGCGCTCTGCAGTGCGCATGTTTTTGGTGAAGACCAGCCGATACGCGCCGGGCAGCAACCACAGTTGGAACGCGCCGCTGGGCTGCGACAAAATCACCGACTCGTTCGGCGTAGCGGCGTCGGGCGGGCTATAGATATCGACGCGCACGCCGACCGCATCGCTGAGAGGAACCTGCACGACGCCTCGCACATTGCCCGGCTGCCCCGGTGGGTTGTCGTCCGTTTGCCGCAGGACGAGTAGGTCGCCCACATCCATCACGCCGTCAATCACGGGCGCATCAGCGAGGAATCGGCGTGGAATATAGCCGTCTTTTTGCACTTCGCCCTCAGAGTCTAACACGCCTTGCGGGTCATATGCGACGCCGTTGAGGGTGAACCGTCCTGTGCTGGCATTACTGAGAGCGCGTTGTCCCAGCAGGGTGATGGTCGCCTCGCCCACAGGCTGCTGGGTCAACGCATCCACGATTCGCCCCTGCACGGAGATGGACTGCGTGCCGACATAGAGGTCGCCTAAGTCCACGGTCTGCCCTGCTTGCAGCGGCGGCAGGTTGAAGGTAAACTCGGGTAGCCCCGGCGTGCGCACAATCAGTTGCGTCGCACTGACAGGGACGCGGATCTGGAAAGACCCCTCCTGAGTGCTTGTGCGCACGCTCTGCGAGCCGACGATGACCGTGGCGGCGGGGTTCGGGGGCTGCCCTGTGCCCACCAGCACCACGCGCCCTTGCAGCAGCGCCGATGCCCCGAACGAACCGCCCCCGCCGCCGCAAGCCGAAAGCACCATCACCAACGCCAACGCCAGAAAACCGTAAAGTGTTCGCATCGCCTTCACCGTGTAATCATAATCGGGGTGGTTGCCCGCGCCACGCGCCCCTCGCTGTCGATGGCTTCGATATACGCGATGTAGTTGCCTGGGGGGAGAGCGCGTTCTTGGGAGTCGCGCCCGTTCCAGGTCAGGCTCTGGACGCCTGCGCCGGCGGCGCGACTGGGCTGCAGGAGGCGCACCGTCTCACCGCGCACGGAGCGGATTTCGGCGCGTACGGTCGCCTCGCCCGTGAGCTGGAACTGGATAATCGCTTGCCCGCCGCGCGTTGTGGTGGCGGCGAGGTTCGTAATGCGCACGGGCGCGGCGACGCTTGGCTCGATTGCCACGCGCAGGGTCTGCGCCTGCGCTGGATTGAACCGATAGAACTCGCGCTGGCGCATATCGACCCGCTCGCCCGTGATGGGATTCTCTAAGTAGATTCGCCATCGGCGCGGGGTACTGCTGGGAATACGCCAGGTAAGGGTATGCTCCCGATTCGGTTCGGCGGGAACAATCTGCAGCGTCCACTCCTGTCTGCCCGCGCTGGGTTTGACGCTTTGCGTGAGCAGGCGTCCCTCCTCGTGCACGCCAAACAGGCTCATTCCCGGCAGAGCCGGTGGAGCGTCGTGTAGGTAGGCATAGGCGCGTGTGCGCACAGCGTTATCCAGCCCCAGCGTCGTGACGCCGCCCCCGATGGGCGACTGCAAAATCAGTTCCATCGCCCATGTGGGCTCGCTCACCGCAGCGCGAGAACGCCCCGTGCTACCCACTGGGGGGGGCACCAGCAGCGTGACACCTTCAGGGCGCAAGACGCGAATCCAGTAGGCGCGTCCCGGCTCCAGCTGCGTCGCCTGCACATAGGCGCCAAACGCACCCAGCGTCCATACGCGACTGCCCACCAGCGGCGGCTCGCCACCGACGGACTCCGTCGCCGTCTCCCACGAAACCGGCGCATTGAACTGATGCACCACCTGCAGGCTACCCACCGGTACCGGCTGGTTGAACGGGACTCCCACCAGGTTCCAGCCCGGCTGCAACGCAATCGCGAAGGGGCGGTCGGTCGGCGCAGGCTCACCCTGAATCGTGATGTTAATCGGGCTACTCAGCTGCAGGAAGTAGCCCACTCCGGGCGCCGGGGGTGGTGTAGCGGGGTAGTAAGTATAGTTGAACTGCTCCTGTCGCCACTGGGCGAGGCGCAACTGGCTGGCAGGGATATTCAGCAGTTTCGCCATATCTGGCTCAAACGGGCGTAGGGGCACGCTAATCATGTGAAGCCCTGCCGCGCGACTCAAGTTGAAACTCCCCGCTGAAGTGTCCAAATATGCCTGCACAAAGTGGAACCCGACGCCCGTGTTCGTGCGCCAGACGCCCACCTCCGCGCCTTGCGCGTTGAAGAACCGCAGCGTCGCAACACGCTCGCGCGCCAGAGTCTCCGACGGGAACAGCGCGCCAAACGCGCCCTTGTCTACCTGTGCGGTGCGGAGTTCCGTGCCAATCTGAATCTCGACCGTGCCGTTCTCCAGCCCGAACACCACGCCGAAGAAGTTGTTGCGGAAGTTCGTGCCCTGCACCTTGCTGCTGGGGTAATAGAGGCGTACCCCCTCGGTGCCCACACTGAAATCCACTGCGAGCCGCTGATTGGCGGTCTCCGAGCCAACAAAACTCGGCACAACGGCGCCTGTGCCCACGCGAATATCCACACGCTCATACTGCGGCGAAAGCGTGAGGCGGTTGAAGTTGTAGTCCCAGTAGATCGGATAGCATGTCCCGTTGAGGAGCGTTTCGTCCCAGCTGTTGCCCACCCGTGTGGTCTGAAAATAGTTCAAAAACACCGTGAACACGGCTTGCTCATCGGGCTGCAGTCCTGAAGCGTAGGGGAACACCTGCGCGTGGAGTTTGCGCCCGTAGGTCACGCTGGTATCCAGGATATACTGCCGTCGCACCCATGTATCGAAAGGAATCCCCTCAACGGTGGGGTTCGGGTTGCCTGCAATTGCGGCGAGGGTCTGCTTCGCGAGGTTCAGCAGCGCGGCGGAGTCGCCTCGCAAGGTGGGGGTATAGCTCTGGTAGTACCGCTGGTTGAACTCTCGGAAGAAGGTGGGGTACTCCGTAGCGACTTTGAGCCACACGGAGCCTGCCATCTGATAACGCACGAGCCACAATCCGCCTGTCGTGCCGCCGGCTATGGGCGACTGGCGCAGGGAAGGCGCGATAAAACTCGGACTGCCCAGCGTCGGCTGGTTCCACGCATCATAGTAGGGGCGTGCGTCGTAGGTGTTGTCCAGCGTCTGGTCGATAAAATCGGGATTTTGTCCTGCGAGGCTGCGGAAGGCAGGGCTTCGGGCGATGCGCGTTGTGACCGCGCGAGCGAAGCCCTCTTCCCACACATCGTAAAACGGCGCCACATCGGCATGGAACGCCCGTACAACCAGGTTCAGCAGGTTCACCGCCGCCGCTTCGCGCGAGTTGTAGATGGGAAACAGGAAACGATTGTTGCTCACATCGTAAATCCCGCCCACCACCGCGTCGCGGTCGCCGATTGTATCATCGTAGTTCACAACCTGTATCGTGAGGGTACGGGCAGGTTTGCCATACTCGGCTTCCACCAGCGCAGGCAGGGCGTCCAAAATGCTCTGAAGCAGTGCCTTATAGCCCGACGGGAACGGGTCGTCGCCGTCCACAATCTGGAAAGTGAGCGTACCGTTGCCCAGTCCATCGGAGCGAGTGCGCGTGGGCAAAATCAACTCTCCGTTCCGACGCAGCACGACCGTGTGCACAATCGGTAGACGGTAGTCTGGGGGCAGCAAGCCAAGTTGTTTGTAGAGTCGGATTTGTGCCCGTGCGCCTTGAATCTGGGCGCGAGTCGCCCGTTCCACTTGCGACCGGATTACTCGATCTATGGCGTCAGGCGAACGCCCCACACGGTCGATATCCACCACAATCACATTCTGCGGACCGTTGCTGACCGTTTCGAACGGGCGGTTCACGAGGTTGCGATAGACCTGTGCGTAGAGCGCTGGACACAGCAAAACCGCTGCCAGCGCGCCGAACATCCGTTTCATCCCTGCATTCATCGTTCCCTCTCTTAGACGCGCATGCACGCCATCGGTTTTAGAGTAGGCTATCGTACACCCTGCGCTCTTTAGATTATACCAGTCGGTGAGCCGTACATCTGGGTGATACATCCAAAAGTCAATCGGCAATTGTATTTTTTCATTTAGATATTTTGCCATTACACCTTGCTTTTTGCAATCTGTGTGGGGTATAATCTGTATACTATGAAACCCATCGAAGCACTGAGGCAGTATCGGGAGCAAGAGGGTTTCACCATCGAAGAGCTTGTGGCTGTAGCGAACAGCTTACTGGAACAGTGGGCGCCGATTCAACCGCGCTATAAGGTGGTGCCCTTTCCAGATGTCCGTACAGTGCGGTTCTACACGGCTCATCGGCTCATCGACCCGCCGACGCGCCGTCGAGGAAACCGTGTCTTGTACGACTATCACCACCTACTTCAGTTGGTGAGTCTAAAGACCCTGCAGGCGCAATACATTCCGCTGCGTGCGGTTCGGCGCATGATGGAGGGTAAAACGGACAAGGAGCTGGAACAGCTCATCGAGACTGTGTTGGAGCAGCGCTCTGACGCGGTGCTGGCGAAGCAGATGGGCGAAGCCACCAAGTCGATGGTCGCTGAGGCGGCTGTCGTGTATGCCCCTGCAGCGCGCCCGTCCGACAGTCCGTATCCCACTCCAGTGGAGACGCATCAGTTCGTGCTGACCCACTGGGCGGTGCTAACGGTAGACCCTCAAGCGGCGCGCCAAGCCAACATCACGGAGATCAATCGCATCGCAGACATGGTGCGCCTGAGCTTGCAGAAAGCCTATCACGAGCATAATGATGGTGAAACAGAGCCCGCGACTACTGCAACGGGCAAATCTCGGACACGGAATCGCTAATCGATAGATGAAAATAGCGATTATCGGTGGGACAGGAGTGCAGAGCCTGCCGGGATGGACGCTTCAAGCAGAGCACGCCCACTCGGAGGGCGTCTATCTGTACGAAGGAAGCCTGAACGGTGAGCCTGCGCTCCTGCTTCCGCGCCACTCTAAGGGACATAAAACGCCACCGCATCGCATCCCACACGAGCGGCATGTGCGCCTGCTGCAAGAGCAAGGCGTGCAGGCGGTGCTGGCGACCGCCGCCGTCGGCTCCCTACGCACCGATTGGGGAGCGGGCACGATTGTCATCCTGAGCGATTTTCTGGACTTTACACGCGAGGTAAACACACTCTACCACGACAAAGTGGTGCATACCGACTTCACTACCCCCTTCTCGCCGCTACTGCGCGACGCCCTGATTCAGGCGGCGCAGCAGCGGCAAATCCCCGTACAGCCCGAAGGGGTCTATGTGTGCGCTCCCGGACCGCGCTACGAAACGCCGGCAGAAATCCGCATGTTTCGGATGCTGGGGGGCGATGTGATAGGCATGACCGTTGTACCAGAAGCCATCCTGTGCCGTGAGGCGGGTATCCACTACGCCGCCGTGTCAATTGTAACCAACCTCGGCGCAGGACTCAGCGGACAGCCCCTGACCCACGAAGAGGTGACGCAAGTGATGCAACAAGCGACCGAAACCATCGCCCAACTGTTTACCCATACCCTGCATATCCTCCGAGCAACACCCATGTAAAACGATTCTATGCCTTGTACCCGAGATACAAGAAACTGCGTAGGTTTGGTATAATACTCTTCACATCATGAGTAGTCTGTGGCGTGATGTAGAAGCCGCTTTCCAGCGTCTGGAGGCGCAGCCGGGGTTCGAGCCGCGTCCTGCCCAAAAGCAGTTGGCGCAATTCGTGTGCGAGCGGTTAGAAGGCAAAAGTTCAGGGATGGTGGAAGCCCCTACAGGGATTGGCAAAAGCCACGCCGTGTTGCTGCCTGCCATCGCCTACGCCCTACGCGAGAAAAAGCGCATCGTGATTAGCACCTACACCAATGTACTGGCGGAGCAGTACTGGCGCAAAGACCTGCCCCTCGCGCTGAGCCTGTTCCCGAGCGCTCCCAGCACTGCACTGGCGATGGGGCGCAGCCGCTACGCCTGCCTTGATGTGATACGCAGCAATAAAATCAAGCGTGTGCAGCCCGAACTGGTTCGCTTCCTGCAAGAGTGGACAGGCGTTGCCCAGCAAGGCGTGGAAGCGGAGCTGAACGAGTTCTTGCGACGCAAGGCACTTCCTGAGAACCTGCTACGCGGTGTATGGAACGAAATCGCTGTGCCCAGCGCGTGTCGTGCAAAAGTGTGCGGATATTACTCTAACTGTTTTTATTATGAAGCACGCCGCCGCGCCGCCAAAGCAGGTGTCGTGATTACCAACCATGCCTTCGTGCTGACGGACGCTATCGTGCGTGCAAACACGAACAATGCGATCTCGCTGCTGGATGACTACGACTTCCTAATTATCGACGAAGCGCACGATATGCTCGACGCCGCCAGCAGCGCACTGGAATTTGACCTGGATGAGCAACTTATCGAGTCGCTGATTGCTCTCGCCGTGATGATGAGCAACCAGATTGACAACGCCCTCACCAGCGAAAATCCGCCGATGGGGTTTCTGCTATCGATTCAAAAACTGGTGGGGGAGTTCACAGCGCGTTGTCGGAGGGCTTATGAGTCGGTTAGTATGCCTGAGATTCCGTCGGGGGGTGTGGCGACGCACGTTGCGCCCGCGGATTTGGCGCATCAGCCCGCGCTTGCCCCTGTGTTCTACGCCGATTGGCATCAATTTGTCGTTCACGCTACCGACACGCTGTGCGCTGAAATCAACCAATTCCTACGCGAGCTGGAGCAAACCTATCGCGATTTGAAATCACAACTGACTTCAGGGCAAAGCGACGCGGTCAGCGAGATTATCCAGCAGTTCCGCCCAGAGTTCGCGCAGATCCTGCAGAACCTGCAACGCCTTAAGGAGCCCGAAGAGGGCGTCTGCTGGCTCGAGCCGACCGAGGCGAGTTGGAAAGCGTGCTACGAGCCGCTCATCTTAGCCGACTGGCTGCGCGAGCATTTGTGGAATCGCCAGCCCGCGTTGTTGCTGAGTGCAACGCTCACGGTGGATGGACGGTTCGACTTCTTCGAGCAGCAACTTGGGCTTTCAACGCCTCACCAGCTGCGTTTGCCCCATGTCTTCGACTACCGTCGCCAGTGTGCGCTCTACTTGCCTCCAGCTGGGGTTATTCCCGAACCGCCCCGCAGCGCCCAAGAGCTGGGCGCCAGCATGTACTACCAACGGCTTGCCGAGGAGATTACCGCCCTGATACGCCTCACGCAGGGGCGCGCGCTGGTGCTGTTCGCCTCACGCAACGAGATGCACGAAGTACGCCAGCGTATCCCATCCCTGCCCGGCATTCGGATTCTGGTGCAAGGCGATCGCTCCAACGCCGATTTGTCGAGGCAGTTTCGCGAGGATGTGCATTCGGTGCTGTTCGGCGTGCGCTCGTTCTGGACAGGGTTCGATGCGCCGGGGGAGACCCTGATGAACCTGATCCTGACGCGAATCCCATTTGAAGTGCCCACAACGCCGCTCCAGCGAGCGCGGCAAGCATGGTTTGAAGCGCGCGGCGAAAACGCTTTCGTCGCATGGTCACTGCCGATGGCGAAACAGCAGATGCGTCAGGGCTTCGGGCGACTCATTCGCCGCTCCACCGATACAGGAATTGTGGCGATTCTGGACCCCCGCATGCGCACGAAGGCGTATGGGAAAGCGATTCTGCACAATCTGCCGCCCGGCATCCCGATTTTCGATTCGCAGGCGGCTCTGTCGGAGTGGTTCCGCCAAAACGCGAAAAAATCCTGAAAAGCGGGCAGGAATTTGCCTACGGTGGGGTATACTTATCATACCGCCGCTTGGGTGGAGGCGTGCATGGCGAAGAAACCGTTCGGGAGTTCGCAACAGCGCGTAGCGAAGTCGCCGTTTGAGAGATTGCGCACCACAGGGTCAAGCGCATACAGGCTGTATGCGCTCATAGCGTTCTATGCACGCGCAAAAAAGCCCCTCTTCGACCCCGAAGTCACAAACCTCTTCTCGCAGGTGCTGCCCGAAGTGTGCCAAAGCTACGAATACGAACTTATCGCCTATCGCGTGATGCCGAACCAAGTCCACCTCATCACGGGCTTCAAGCCGACGGATGCCATCGCCGATGTGGTCAGCAATATCAAGCGCAGCACAGCGCACCGCCTCTTTGAAGGCATCCCCCGCCTCGAAGCCGAAATCGGCAAGCGCAACTTCTGGGCGGAAGGCTATTTCGCCGAATCGCTGGGGCACACGCAAATCGAACACACCTTGCGCTTATGGCAACGCCGCACGAAAGGCGAAGAGCCTGTCTTAGTGCAAATCATTTACGATTTGGCGCAGCCCCTACATCCGAAGCAGATGGAGCGCGTGATGGACGAGCTCCTGCCCGCAGAGCGCGTGGTGATGCGCTTGCTACACGGGTTGCAAGGCGAGCAGGTGCACACGCTGGAGCAAGCGGCAGAAAAGCTCTCTCTCAAGCCCGAAGAGGTGCACCAAATCGCACAGGAATCGATGGAAAAAATCCGCGCGTTGCTGCGTGACCGACGCATAACGAGTCCCCCCACCGGGAGGTCCGCATGAGCGAGTGCCTGTTCTGCAAGTTCGTCCGGCGTGAAATCCCCACCCAGATTGTCTACGAAGACGAGCACGCCTTCGCGTTTCGCGACATCAATCCCCAAGCCCCCACACATATTCTGGTGATTCCACGCCTGCATATCGAGAACCTCGCCTCGATGGAGACGGAACACGAGACGCTGATGGGGCATCTGCTCTGGGTCTGTGCCGAGATCGCCCGACAGGAAGGCATTGAGAGCGAGGGCTACCGCGTCGTACTCAACACCAATCGCGCGGCGGGTCAATCGGTGTATCACCTCCATTTTCACCTGCTGGGCGGTCGACATATGACCTGGCCTCCCGGCTAACCCCGATACCCACCTGCGGTATACTCCATGCCATGCCGCAGGGCGCGTCAGGAAGGATGCCAAAAGCAGTGCGGGCAGGGATATGCCTGCTGCTGGTTAGCCTTTCGGCATGTGCCCGATTTCCCAATACCCCCGTTGGAGGAGGCGTGCGCCGAATCGTGGTGGAGGTGCAGGTGGCTGGGCGCATCCGACCCGATTACCACTACTTCGTGCTGTTCAACCTGAGCAACGACCCTACAGGGCAATCGGGACCCGTGCCTGTGGTGGCGCCGCCGTGGGGCAACGGCTTCGCCGCAGGCGCATTCACGCACTTCATGCGCTTCGATAACCTGCAGCCTGCGGGGGGATATGCGCTCTATCGCGTGCAGCCGAATACGAACCTCTCCATATTTCAGTATTTGGGCGCGCCGCGCGTCAGCGAGCCAGTGAGCGCGAACTCCGATCGCTTACGCTTCGAAATCGACCTCACGCAGTTGATCCCGAACCCTGTCGACGCCGCGCAGATGCAGTACATTCAGCTCAATATCCTCGCCACCGACCGCATCCCGATCGATCCGAACGACCTCAGCCCCAAGATAGTAGACGCACTGGGCGACCCGAGCCTGGGCGTGAGCCAATACCTCAACCTGCGGATTGACCAGAACCGCATCGTGCGCAACGCGGACACGAACTTGGAGCCGCGCGGAGATGTCCCGGACCCCGATTTGGACATCGTCGACTGGCGGGTGGAGGTGCGCGCGTTATGACCGCTCCTGAGCGTGGCTTATCGCGTCTCGAAATCGCGCGGGGCTTACGCTGGGCAAACTGGGACGCCGTGTTTTTCACGCTGTTTGTCGCCCTCACCTCGGGCGCGTTCCAGATTGGTCTGGCGCGCTACTTTGGCGCAAACGACCTCTGGATTGGAATTATCACTTCCGTCCCCTCTCTGGCGGGGGCGTTGCAAATACTGACGGCTTACTTAGCCGACACCGCGCCGAGCCAGAAACGCCTGGTTCTTCGCTATGCCTTCTATTCGCGCCTGCCGCTTATCGCGATCGCGTTTTTGCCATTCCTGAACGACTCGGCGCCGCGTTTGGAACTGTTTGCAGGGTTGCTTATTCTCTCGGCGATTTTGGGATCGTTCGCGGGTCCGGCGTTTCTGGCGTGGCTCAGCGCGCTGGTACCGGCGGACTATCGGGGGCGATATTTTGGGCGACGGAATATGATTTTAGGCTTGGTCTCGGCGGCGTCGGCGCT
>NKPV01000082.1 GCA_002254605.1 Armatimonadetes bacterium JP3_11 | reverse complement strand
GAGCATCCAGAGCAGACGATTCTGGTCATTCAAGACACAGGTCCGGGAATGCCCCCCGAAGTGCGCGATCACCTATTTGATCGCGCCATCACCACGAAGCAGGGGGGGAGCGGGATCGGGCTGATGTTGGTGCAGCGCGCTATCGAGAAACACCAGGGCACGATTCTGGTGAAGTCCGAATTAGGGCAGGGAACTACCTTCGTGTGTGTGTTTCCGACACCGCCTCGGCTGGATGCGGTGTCCGGTGAGACCCTCGCGAGCGTGGCATAGCGGCGGTATACCGAGCAGGTATAATCCAGCACACGGTTTGCTATGCATGACGCAACCCAACTGGTGCCTGCATTACCGTCCCTTCCGAGCATAGGGCACGGAGAGGACTGCCCGTGCCGAGAATATGTCCTCAACACGCGCTCCCTGCGCACCGTCTCTACGGGCGCGGACATCTGGCGCCGAATTGCCAGCTGGCAGAAAGCCGATTACACAGTTGTCATTGCGACCGACAGACCCACTCAGATCCAGAAGGCTTTGGAGACGCAAGGGATTGAAGGCAGCCACATCATCCTTCAAAAAGGTAATCTCGGTGGGGGCTTTGTGTGGGATGCCCAGAAGTTCGTGCTGATTACCGATGCCGAACTGTTTGAGAATCGTCGCCTGCGCTTGCCTCCGCGACGCTTCAACGAGGGCGTGCCCATCACCTCGATTATGGATTTGCAGCCGGGCGATTATGTGGTGCATATCTATCATGGGGTAGGTGTCTTTAAGGGACTTACCACACTGGAGCGCGAAGGGGTCAAGCGCGAGTACCTGCTGATTGAGTACGCCCATCCTGACCGTATCTTCGTGCCTGTGGACCAGTTAGACCGTGTTCAGAAGTACATTGCGCCCGACGACAGACCGCCTGAAATCAAGCGCCTCAGCAGCACGGCGTGGGCACGCACCGTCGCCAAAGCCCGTCAGAAAGCCAAAGAGGTGGCTGAGGAGCTGGTGTGTCTCTATGCTCTGCGCGAGAAAGCTACCCGCCCGCCCTATGGCGAGGATACCCCGTGGCAAGCTGAAATGGAGGCGATGTTCCCCTATATCGAAACCGAGGGGCAACTGCGCGCAATTCAGGAGGTGAAGGCGGACTTGGAGTCGCCCCATCCGATGGACAGGCTACTGATTGGCGATGTCGGCTTCGGCAAGACGGAGGTGGCAATTCGCGCAGCATTCAAAGCGATTATGGCAGAGCGACAGGTCGCTTTGCTGTGTCCTACCACGATATTGGCGTATCAGCACTATCAGACCTTCAAAGAGCGGTTCGAGCCGTTCGGGGCGCAGGTGGCGCTTTTAAGCCGTCTGATTCCCCCTGCCGAGCAGAAGCGCATCCTGCATGGGCTTAAAACAGGCGCCATCGATATGGTGATCGGCACGCATCGGCTCCTTTCCCAAGATGTGCAGTTCCAGAATCTGGGGTTGGTGATTATTGACGAGGAGCAACGCTTCGGCGTGATGCAAAAAGAGCGATTCAAAAAACTGCGCGGCACGGTGGATGTGCTCTCTATGAGTGCGACGCCCATACCGCGCACGCTCTATATGGCACTAACTGAGATACGCGATATGAGCATGATTACCGACCCACCGCCTGGTCGGTTGCCGATACGCACCGTCGTCGCGCCCTATACTGACTGGATGGTACGCGAGGCGATTCTCCGCGAGTTGCAGCGCAGCGGACAGGTGTTCTATGTCGTGCCGCGCATTCAGGGGATCACGCATGTCGCAGAGCGGTTGCAGAAACTGGCGCCCCACGCGCGGATTTGCGTCGCGCACGGTCAGATGCCACCGCAGGAGGTGGAGGGCATCGTACTGGCATTTTACCATCACGAGTATGATGTACTGGTCAGCACGACGATTATCGAGAATGGGCTGGATATGCCCAATGTGAACACGCTGATTGTGGAGGGTGCGGAGCGATTCGGCTTGGGGCAGTTGTATCAGTTGCGGGGGCGTGTGGGGCGTTCCGACAGACAAGCCTATGCCTATTTTCTGTTTCGGACGGGCAGGCTGACCGAAAAAGCCGAGGAACGCTTGCAGGCGTTGCGGGAGTTCTCGCATTTAGGCTCAGGGTTCGCGCTGGCGCTGCGGGATTTGGAGATTCGAGGCGCAGGCAACCTGCTGGGCGAGGAGCAACACGGCGCAATGCGCTCGGTGGGGCTGGAGCTCTATCAGGCGATGTTGCGCGACGCGATACGCCGATTGCGCCGCGGCGAAACGAGCTGGAACCTCGAAGCCCCCGTGCAAGAAGACCTGCCCGACGCGAGCAAGTTGCCCGTGCACGCCTACATCCCGCACGACTATATCGCGGATGTGGCGCAACGACTGGGCTACTACAAGCGGATTGCAGGCAGTCGCACACGCGAGGAACTGAAGTCGCTGGTGCGCGAGCTGCGCGATCGGTATGGCGAGTTGCCTGTCCCCCTAAAGAACCTCATTCGGCTGATGGAGCAGCGGATCCTCGCGCATAACCTCGGCGTGCAGAGCATCAGCGTGGAAGACAAACAGCTGATACTCAAGTTCAAGCCTGATCGCAAACTCAAGGCACGCTGGCAGCTGGCGCTCCAGAAAGCAGTTGCGGGCATACGCACCCAACCCGACGAGATTACCGCACCCCTGGGCAAACATCCACTGGAGACGCTGATGACGGTTTTGGGGGAGTTGAAAACGATTGTAGAGAACGATAGCCACGCTCTGGGTGGCTAACGCTCCCTATTGGCTCGTCAATTATCGCGGCGGTTCCGAGACCGAAGAGGGCTTTTCAAAGGCAAGCCACAGGAATTAGGCATTTCAGTAGGTACAATTCCGCTATGAAACGCTGGCTGTCGCTGAGCCTAACTTTGTTGCTGCTGAGCGCGTGGGCGGATCGACCGCTCTGGACGAGCCGCGCCGAGACGATTACCCCGACCGATTTACGCGCTCACTTGGAATTCATAGCCTCAGACGCGTTGGAAGGGCGCGACACCCCCTCACGCGGGCTGGATATCGCGGGAATGTATATCGTGTCGCACTTGCAGCGTTGGGGCGTGAAGCCTGCAGGTGAGAATGGAACTTACTATCAATCGCTCACCTATCGCGTTGATACCGTCAATGTGAGCGAATCGCGCATTCAGCTGGGAGGGCGCAGTTTTGAATATGGTGTGGGATTCGTGGCGCGTGCCGTTCCATTGAACACAAGCGCGCCGCTGGTCTATGTGGGGTACGGTTGGTCGAACCCTTCTAAGGGCATAGACCCCTATGCGGGCTTGGGGGTGCGCGGTGCTGTTCTGGTAGTGCAGGCGGGCTATCCGAAAGAGGTGATTGAGTTAGGCTTCGATGCAGCGGCACAGGCGGGCTGGCTGTCCCCAGAGCAAAACGCCGAGCAGAAGGGCGCAATCGCCATCGTGCGCATCGACCCGACCGACATGGGGCGCATCGAGCGTATCGCCCGCGCGTGGAGCCAGCGACGCGCTGTGGAAGGGTTGCAACCGATTAGCAATGTCCCGGTGATCGTCGCCTCTCAAGCGCTGTTGGAGGCGATTTTTGCCGGCGAGCCAGTCTCCGCAGCGGAACTCATCCAGCGCGCCGACGGCGGAGAGCCAGCGCCCTCTTTCGCGCTGAACCCCGACAAGCGAATCGCTATTAACCTCAGCGTGCAGACACAGAAACAGGTCGCCCGCAGCGTCATCGGAGTGATTGAGGGAGCCGACCCGACGCTAAAACATGAGTATGTCTCCATCGGGGCGCACTTAGACCATGTGGGGGTTGCCCGCAGTGGGGAAGACCGCATCTTCAACGGCGCGGACGACAACGGTTCAGGAAGCGTCGCGTTGCTGGAGATTGCGGAAGCCTTTGCGACAGGTCCGCGCCCGAAGCGTTCCATCTTGCTGCTCTGGTATGCAGGCGAGGAGAAAGGCTTGCTCGGCTCACGCCTATTTGTAGAGCAACCCACTGTGCCTTTGCAAAATATTATCGTGAACCTCAACTTGGACATGGTGGGGCGCAGCAAATTGCCCAACGACAACAATCCCCGCAACCGCTACTTGTCAGGACCGAACGAGATTTATGTGATTGGTCCCAATGTCGCCAGTCCCGATTTGGGCAAAATCCTCAACGCCGTGAATGACCAGTACTTGAAGATGACGCTGAACCCGATGTACGATTCCCTCAATCATCCAGAGCAGCTCTATTTCCGCAGCGACCACTACAGTTTCGTGTCTAAGGGGATCCCGGCGGTTTTCTTCTTCAGTGGTCTGCACGAGGATTATCATCAGGTCAGCGACTCAGTGGAAAAGATTGATTTTGAGAAGATCGCGCGTGTGGCGCGTACAGTGTTTGGGTTTGCTTGGGAGTTAGCCGATTCGCCCGAGCGCCCTGCGCGGGTGAAATTGGAGGACTTACAGCGTCGGCGATGAAACCGAGTGCAGAGGCGTTGGCGCAAGCAGCGGAGGCGTTGCAGCAAGCGTTGCAACGCCTGCACATCCCGTTCGATGAGGTGCAGTTTACCTGGGCGGGCATCCAGCCGCTGGAGTACAAGGAGCATGCAGGCGATGCGCCCGGGATGGGCTGGCGTGGCGTGACGCGCTATAGTCTGGGACGCCCGCCCTATGTGGAGGCGCGGTTCGCGTTGCGCTACTTTGAGATTGAACCAGATGGCTACTCCAGCTTAGAAAAGCATGCGCATGTGCATCTGGTAGTCGTGATTCGCGGGCGGGGACGAGCACTGGTGGGCGAGCGTGTGTTCGAACTCAAACCGTTCGATGTTCTCTATGTGCCGCCGAACACGCCGCACCGCTGGGTGAACCCCTATAGCGAGCCGTTTGGATTCCTATGTCCTGCGGATGCGGAGCGCGACAAACCGCAACCCATCTCGGATGCTGAATGGGATGCGTTGCGTGCGAACCCAGAGACCGCACCCTATGTGTTTTAGGGGTTGATCCGCAGCGGTTCCTCGCCTTTACGAATCCAGCCGCGCTGTCGCGCCAGCGATTCGCGCCCAGGGTCGGTTTGTACCCGTTGCAACTCTGTCTGAAGCGTGCGCTCCTGTCGCTGAAGTGCATACAACTCCTGCTGGAGTTGCGCAGTCTCGCGGCGCAACTGACGCCACTGCGCGTAGTGTCGCACTGTGCGAGGCGTAATGTTAATGGCTAAAGCCAAAGCTACCAGCCAGAGCGCAAAGCTCCAGCCCCGATCTAACCTCCCTGTTCGAGCCATGTCTCCGCTCCGTTGCCAAACTATACCACAGGCTGTATGGAATTCCTGCCAGTTTTACAACGGATTGGGGAGATTCAGCCCTAAATTGCGCACGCACAACTCCTTAAATTCGCACTCTGCGCATTCTGGAATCCATTCGGGATTCAACAGGCTCCAGTCTTCCTCCAGAATCTGTTCCACGAGGCGATCAAGCAGTTCACGAAACTCTTCCAGAGCCTCTGCACGGAGCGGTAGGGAGACTTTTTTGTTCGGGCGCAGGGCATAGAGAGCGATTTTCAAGGGTCGGTCAGGGTAATGCTCTTGCACGAGAAGTGCGTAGCAGTGCAACGCGAATTCGTTGCGTACCTGTTCCTCCGATACCTCCGAGCGTCCGCTTTTATAGTCAATAATCTCCAGTGTTCCGTCGGGGTATTCGTCCACGCGGTCGATGCGCCCGACAAGCACATAGCGTCCCATGTCGCGGCGTAGCATCCGCTCGGTGAACAGCACGGTGGCTTCCGCGGGTTGCTCGCGCTGAGCCTGATAGTATTGTTGCGCCAGTTCCAGCCCTGTCTGTTTGAACGCCTCGCTCTGTTCGGTGGTTTTGAAGCCCGCGTGACTCCAGAGTTGGTGGATTGCTTGATGAAACTCGTCGGGCGAGAGTTTTGCTGCGCCGCCTGCACTGTGAAAGTACTGCAACGCGCGATGCAGGTTCGTGCCGAATGCGAAAGCGGGGTGCGAGCGGCGCATCCATTTGCCATACGGGGTCATGTACGCCCAGTGATACTTGATTCTGCAGGTGAGATAGGTGGTGAGTTTCGTGGGGCTGAAGGTCGGCTTACGCATGAAGACGCTCCAGAGCGTGTAGGCGCAGTGCGCCTGTGTTAGCGAGTGTGAAGAGGAGTTCCACCTCCGAGAGGGTGAACTCGCGCGGAGTCTCGGTGAGCAAGGTCATCACGCCGAGTGTGCGTTCAGCGACCTGCAACGGCACAGCGAGCGCAGAAGCGTATCCGCCTGGCAAGGGGTCTTTGAGGTTTTGGGGGTGCTGCGGTAGGTCGGGGGCAGCGATGGGCGCGTTAAAGGCATACACCCAACCGGGCAGACTGTATTGCGCGTCGGGACTGTGACTCAGGAGGGGCTCCGAATGCGGCTCCACATAGACGGGCGTCAGATGATCAGGCTCCCGACGACTCGGGAGATAAATCACTGTGTAGTCGTGGGGGATAAGTTCGTGCGCGGTGCGACAGAGCAGGCTCAGCACCTCACGCAGACTGTGTGTTTCACCCAGTTGCAGCGATAGGTCGTAGAGTTTTGCCATGTGCTGGGCGCGTTGCGCGGTCTGCTCGAAGAGTAGGGCGTTGGAGAGGATGAGCGCAATATGACCCAGTAGTGGGGTAATCCAACCCGATGCATCGGGTGCATCGGCGGGGATGGCAAGCGCGAGCAATCCCAGCGACTGCTCGTTGAGCGTGAGCGCGTAGACGCGATAGGGGCGTCCAGCCCAGTACAGATCCGTAGCCGCCTCTTTCCATTCGGGGGGAAGAGTAGCGATTTCAATCCGTGCGGGCAAAGGCAACGCGCCGTACTGGAGCGCCTGCAGCAGCACCTGATGGTTCTCATTGTAGAGCCATACGCCACCGCCTTCGGGCGCGACTTTGCGCATCAACGACTCTACGGCTTCCAGAGCGCGTTGTAGGCTGAGTTCGGAACCCAGTCGGTGGGGCAGCCGACCGAGCCATTGGAGAGCCCGCTCCCGCTGCTCCAACTGTTGCCGCGCGCTGCTTAGACGAGCAAGCAACTCTAACGGCGTCGCGCACAGCGTAAGCAGCGCGCGATGGGACGGCGTATAAGGCTCACGGCGATTGAGCAACACCACCGCGCCCAGAGGCAGGGCAGGCAACGGCACGGCAAGCCCCGTCGTGACGGCGCCAAGTGGCTCCTGATGCGTCTGGGCATGGTACTCCCAGACCGCGCGGTGCAGCAGCGTCGGCTCCAAAATCGTGTCTTGGGGGCGTAATCGGAACCCATGGATTTCTGTAGCGCGTTCCCCAACAACATAAGCGAACTCCACCTGTTCACCACGAGGGACGGGAAGTAGCAAAATCCCCCGCTGCGACTGGGTCTGCTCTACCAGCCAGCGCAGCACGTTTTCAATCGCCTCGCCGGGGGGCGCACCTTGTTCCAACCCCGCTAACCACACGCCCCACGCAGGCTGCTCCGCATAGTCCAAACGAGCGCTTGCCTCCAGTGCGTTAATTGTACTTCAATAGACAGATTCCTGCTAAGTCGCTCTGAAGCATATGGTTTCCAAGCTCCGTCAGTCCCCTAAAAATGGGGTAATAGATTCCTATAATTTCATGCGGGACTTGAAGCACGGAGGTATTGAAGTCATGCGATACCGAAAGGCTTTCTGGTGGTGGACGCTCATTGTCTGGGCGTTAGGCACTTGCACGCCGAATTGGGCACAGTTAGTAGAAGACCGTATCTTAGCACGCGACGTAGTGCGCTCTTACAGCACCTCGTATGCCTACAATAATCGGGTCTATGTGGTAACCAGCAGCGAGGTGATGCTGGCGATTTACGATTTCAGTGGCGCATCCCCGACACTGCGGGGACGCTTGAACTATCCCGGCAATACTCCGAGGCAAGGAATTAGCATCCTGGTGGAGGGCAACTATGCCTATGTGCTCTATGTAGCCACGAGCGGTCCGAGCGATAATGTCCGCCTGGCGGTGGTCAATGTGTCGGACCCCAACACGCCGCAACTCGCAGGCGAATTAGCATTTCCCAGCACCGACCCGTTTTATCTCAACTGCGCGAAGTCGGGCAACTACCTCTACCTATTCCCCTACGAGGGGAATTTCGCTGTGGTGGATGTTTCTAATCCAGCCAATCCCACGCGGGTGCGTGTAGTGAACGCGACGACTGCGGCGGGGGTGGTCGTGGGCAACCGCCTCTACACAGCAGAGGCGGCGAACGGGATCGGGATATGGGATCTGAGTCAGCCAGACAACCCGACCCGAATCGGCTCCGTGGGCGCGGGCACGAATGTACGCCGAATCACCGCCTCCAGTGGTAGACTCTACGCGCTCAAAACCAGTAATCCTCCCCTTCAGCTCTATATTTTTGACTTAACCAACCCCGACTCACCCACGCAAGTAGGCGTCTACGCCACCGAGCGTGTGGCAGGGCTGGCCGCCGTGGGCAATTTCGTCTTTCTGTCGGGCTATGAGCGCGGTACGGATGTAGTAGATGTGAGTACGCCCTCCGCTCCTACTTCGGTGCGCGTGCTGACCTATAGCGATGTCCAAAACGCCGACCCTGTGTCGGGCAAAGTGTTGATTCAAGGGCAGTCTATCTTGGCACTGTATAACCCCGCAACACAACTAATGGACACTGTAATGTATCCCTACCCGCTGGCGGTGGTGCAGCAGGGCACGACCATTTTCTACGCCGAAGAGCAACGATTGACTGCGCTGGACATCACCAATCCCTCTACGCCTGCGGTGCGCGGCACGGCGTTCTTGCCGCTTCAGCGCACATCGGGAACCGATTTAGCGCTCGTCGGCAGTGGGCGCGTGGCGGTGGCTATCAACGGCGTACTGCAGATCTACGAACAAGTGGGCAACTCGTTGAACCTCCTCTTTCAGGACGATCCAGGGGGTTCTTCGTCGGCTGGCTTTAGCGATCGTGTCCGACTCAGCGGCGCCACTTTAGTGATGGCAACCCGACAGAACCAGATCCAGATATACGACATCTCGAACCCTACCGCGCCCCAACGCGCTGGAAGCATCTTTCCCGCCACGAACGACTTTGACATCGAGGGGAGTACGCTTTACCTTGCCGTCAGTGGAACCCCGCGCTCGCTACGTGTGTATGATTTGACCGATCCTAATAACCCCGTTCAACTTGCCAGCGTGAACTTGCCCCAGTCGCAGTTTATCAGTGATGTTGCAGTTGGTGGCGGTTATGTGCTCACGACCGACTTGCAAGGCAACCTTGCTTTGGTGGACGCACGGACACGCACCAACCCACAGGTCGTAGCTACCTATTCCCTTAGCGGCGTCTCGATGGTTCAGCTGGGATATGACCCTGCGGTGAATGTGTTCTACGCCTACGATGGGCACAATCGCAGGGTCTTTCTGTTCCGTGTGTCCGATTTCCCGACCCTAAATCCTGTGATGATGACCCTGAATCGCCGTATGTATCGGCTCAGTTTCAATGGCGAGCAGGTGTTGGGCGCGGGGCGCGAAGAGGGATTGGTGCTGTACCGCAATACACTCTTCGGCGGTCCGACGCTTTCCGTTTCGGGAATTACCCCCGCACAGGG
>NKPV01000001.1 GCA_002254605.1 Armatimonadetes bacterium JP3_11 | reverse complement strand
GCGTGGGGGAGGGGTGTTGATGCCCCTCACCCCTTGTCCCTCTCACCGCGTGATTATCTGCCCTCACCCCCGTCCCCTCTCCCACTGCGTGGGGGAGGGGTGTTGATGCCCCTCACCCCTTGCCCCTCTCTTGCCGCGTGGGGGAGGGGTGTTGATGCCCCTCACCCCTTGCCCCTCTCCCACGCAGTGGGGGAGGGGGAATGTGCTGTGCAGCAACAGTGCATTCCTTGCCTGCAACCCGCGAAACGCGACTCGGAACCAGAACAGACGCTGGTGGGGACGGCTCCCCCTCGCCCACGATGGGGGAAGAGGGGGTAGGGGGGTGAGGGCTTTTAGGTGTTTTTTCGAACACCCTCCAACCCCCTTGACAAAGGCGTCTCCATATGCTATAATATAGGCAGCCACAAGATGTAGGGGCAAAAAGGTTGCCCTTACAGACATATGGCGGAGTGAGGCGAGACGATGCGATGTCCCTACTGTGGCGTGGACGAAGACCATGTAGTAGACTCGCGCCCTTCCCAAGGCGGCGCAGTCATCCGAAGGCGACGCGAATGCCTCAAGTGCGGTAAACGCTACACTACCTTCGAACGCTACGAAGAGCGCCCCCTGATGGTCGTCAAAAAAGATGGGCGACGCGAACCGTTTGACCGCAACAAAATCCTGCAGGGCATGGTGGTCGCCTGCCGCAAACGCCCGATTAGTATGGATGTGTTGGAAAAAGCCGTCGACGAGATTGAGCAAGAAATCCAGAACCGCGACGAGTCGGAAATCAGCAGCACGGAAATCGGGCGCATGGTGATGGAAAAACTGCTCCAGTTAGACCCCGTCGCCTATGTGCGCTTTGCATCGGTCTATGAAGAGTTTGAAGACCCTCAGCAGTTCAGCCGTGTGGTGCAGATGCTCACGCGCCAACAGAAACGCACCCGTAGCGAATAGGAGGCGACGATGAACCCGCAAGAAGGCATTTTGGAGATAGAGAGCGTGTCGAACGGCGCAATCGTAGAGACGCGTGAACACCCCACACGTCCCAAGCCCAGCGGCACTGCCCTGCGCTATGGCTTTATCCCGCGCGAGAAGTTCGATTCCATCAATATAGGACCAGGACTGACCCTCGAACGGCGGTTCACAACGCCAGGGATCGACCCGTTTGACACGGTAGAGTGGGAGCGGCGCACTGCCATCATCACCGATGAACGCGGGCGCGTGGTGTTCGAACAGACCGATGTGGAAGTGCCCGCCTTCTGGAGCCAACTCGCTACGAATGTGGTGGTTTCTAAATATTTTCGGGGGCAGCTGGGCACCCCCGAACGCGAGACCAGCGTGAAACAGGTCGTCGGGCGCGTGGTGGACACCCTCACCGAGTGGGGACGCCAAATGAACTATTTCGCCACCGAAGCCGACGCCGAAGCGTTCCGCGATGAGCTCAAATATCTCCTGATCCACCAATACGGCGCGTTCAATAGCCCTGTCTGGTTCAATGTCGGCATCGAACCACGCAGCCAATGCTCGGCATGCTTTATCGTCTCCGTTGAAGATACGATGGAGTCCATCTTAGAGCTCGCCAAAACCGAGGGCATGATATTCAAGTTCGGCTCGGGGTCGGGTTCGAATCTTTCGAGGCTGCGTGGCTCGCAGGAGTACCTATCGGGCGGGGGGCGCGCGTCGGGTCCTGTGTCGTTTATGCGCGGGTTCGACGCTTTCGCGGGGGTGATTAAAAGCGGCGGCAAAACGCGCCGCGCCGCCAAAATGGTGATATTGAACATCGACCATCCCGACATTGTGGAGTTCATCGAGTGCAAGGCAAAAGAGGAAAAGAAGGCGTGGGCGCTGATAGAAGCAGGCTATGACCCCGGCTTCAATGTGCCCGGCGGCGCATACGACTCGGTCTACTTCCAGAACGCCAACCACAGCGTGCGCGTGACGGACGAATTTATGCGTGCCGTTGAGGAAGACCGCGCATGGCACACCATCGCCCGCACCACGGGCGAAGTGGTGGAAACTTATCGCGCCCGCGACCTGTTCCGCAAAATCGCAGAAGCCGCGTGGGTGTGCGGCGACCCCGGCTTGCAGTTCCACGACACCACCAACCGCTGGCACACCGTGAAAAACAGCGGTGAAATTGAAGCCAGCAACCCCTGCTCCGAGTTCGTTTTCCTCAACGATACCTCGTGCAACTTAGCCAGTTTGAACCTCATGAAGTTCCGACTGCCGAATGGCGAGTTCGATATCGACGCCTTTCGTGCGGCGGTGCGCATCTTTATCACGGCGCAGGAGATTATCGTAGACAACTCGGCGTATCCGACCGAGAAAATCGCCGACAATAGTCACAACTTTCGCCCGTTGGGGCTGGGCTATGCGAACTTGGGAGCGCTTTTAATGTCGTTGGGCTTGCCCTACGACAGCGACGCGGGGCGCGCCTATGCCGCGGCGATTACCGCGCTGATGCATGGCGAGGCGTATCGGCAGTCCGCCCTCATCGCGCGAGATTGCGGCGGTCCGTTCCCTGCGTTTGAACTCAACCGTGAGCCGATGCTGGAAGTGATGCGCATGCACGCCGACGCGCTGAACGGCATCCAAGCGCAGTATGTCCCCTCCCAACTGCTGGAAACCGCGGGCGATGTTTGGCACGAAACGCTGCAACTGGGCGAGAACTATGGCTATCGGAATGCGCAGGTCACCGTGCTGGCGCCCACGGGCACGATTGCGTTCCTGATGGACTGCGATACAACGGGCATCGAACCCGACATCGCGCTGGTGAAATATAAAACCTTAGTCGGCGGTGGGTTGCTCAAAATCGTGAACACCACGGTTCCACTGGCGTTGCAACGGCTGGGCTACAGTAGCGAGGAGATAGAAGCCATCACGCGCTACATCGACGAAAACGACACGATTGAAGGCGCGCCCTATTTGAAGCCGGAACACCTGCCCGTGTTCGACTGCGCATTTCGCCCCGCCAAAGGCGTGCGCAGCCTTGAGCCTATGGCGCATGTGAAGATGATGGCGGCGGTGCAGCCGTTCCTGTCGGGGGCAATCTCCAAAACGGTGAATGTTCCCAACGACGCCACGCCCGAAGACATTGAGCAGATTTATTTAGAGGCGTGGAAGCTGGGGCTGAAGGCGATTGCGATTTACCGCGATGGCAGCAAGCGCACGCAACCGCTCTCCACAAAGAAGCCCGAAGAGCACGCCCAAGCCGAAGGCGAACGCCTCGTGCGCCGACGCCTGCCCGACGAACGCCGTAGCATCACCCACAAGTTTAGTGTGGCGGGACACGAAGGCTACATCACCGTCGGCATGTACGAAGACGGCGCGCCGGGCGAGATTTTCCTCACGATGGCGAAGGAAGGCTCGGTGATTTCGGGACTGATGGACGCCTTCGCGACCGCGATCTCGCTCGCCTTGCAGTACGGCGTGCCGCTGGAGAAACTTGTGGAAAAGTTCTCCTACACACGCTTCCAGCCGAGCGGCTTCACGAACAATCCGCAAATCCCCGTCGCCACCTCGATCGTGGACTACATCTTCCGCTGGCTCGCGTTGAAGTTTTTGCAGGGGCAACCCGCGCCGACGGAATCGCTGCATGAGAACAGCGTGGGCACAACCCCTGAACCGCTCACAGGAGTGCAAGGGGGCACAGGTGCGACCGACTTCCCCCAAGGGCAGGGCGCGAAGACCACGGACTGGTCGAAACTGGTACGGCTGCAGCAGGACGCGCCGCCCTGCCCCAACTGCGGGATGATTATGGTGCGCTCGGGCGCCTGCTATCAGTGTTATAACTGCGGGATGTCGTTCGGGTGCGGGTAAACGCGCCGTGCTGAACTCCCGTTGGGCATCGCTCAGTACGGCAGCACCGATACCGATTTCGCCACGAGCGCCAGGGCGATGCCCAACATCCCCACCAGCCCCATCCCGCAGAAGAAGCCCGCCAGGAGCACGGGGGCGTAGCGTGCCCAGTTCTCCTCACCGTAGCGCTTCTTGAAGTAGCGATGCCCTAACCACGCTCCTAACAACTTCGGCAGCGTAAAGTGGGGCAACTGCCCCACGCCGCTCACCAACCCGTAAAACAGTAGGATCGGGAACTTGAAAGCGTTAAACAGCCAGAACAGCCCCAGCCCCGATACGAAACCGATGAGGATGCGCGGGATGTTCAGCGCGTTCAACACCACATCACGGATCTGGCTCTGTGGGAGGTTAATCTGCTTCCAGACCGCCTCCATCTGCGCGTAGTAGGGCCACATCTTCTGCGCGAACGGGAACAACGGCGACGGAATCGGGCTTGCCTTCCAGAAAAACGCCCAGAACAGGAAACTGGCGACGAAAATCACGGGCAACATCACCAACTCCGCCTTCAGGATGCTGGTGAACTTTGTGCCCGTGAGTTCCACCTCGCGGAACCGCTGCGCCGACCAGCCGTGGTCGTAGAGCGGCAGCGGTGCATACCAGATGTCCACACGCGGATAGCGACTGCTAATAATCGCCACCTCTTTGATAAACGGCACGGAGACCCCCTGCCCCGTCAGTCCCACCATGCGCGCCGAGACATAACTGTTCAGCGGACTCCAGAGCAGCCCGAAGCCGGCGACAATCCACAGGGGGAAGTCGGGCACCAGCCAGCGGCAGAGCGCGATATAGGAAACCACCGAAACACCCCATATCACAAGGGGGATCCAGAGCGGTGGGTCGCCGCGTCCAGGCGGTGGGGCAAGCCCACGCAAGCGCAGCGATTGGTTCATGCGGTACTCACGCATGGTGCGCACGACCATGCCCACCCCGATTACCGCGACCGCGAGTTGCAAGCCGACAATAATCGCCAGCCAGAAGTCTAAGTCGGCGGCAAGTTTGGTCTGCAGCGCGGGAGAGTTCGGTTGCCAGTTAGGAATGAGCCCCGCACGATAGAGTATCGGGTTCGCCACCACATAGGTCGCCACGGAGCTCATCGCCGCGCCCAGCAAGATGTGATAGGGCAGCACGAAGCCCACCAGCACCTCGCCGAGGTTGATGGAGACGCCGACAATCGCGGTCGGCAGGCTCGCCTCCACATTTTGAGTCAAGTCCAAAAACGGGATGGGAATCAGTTGCAGCGCGTTGCCGAACAGCGTGCCGGTGAACACGGGGATTCCCACATAGAACAGTCCGAACCCCATACCGACCACGGCGCCAGTGGAGAACACGCCCCAGCGCCACGATTCTTCGCGGCTGCCGGCTTCGGCAAGCGCGAGCGCACCTGACGCCGCCACGGGCGCCAGAGGGAACGGGAGCTTCTCCACATCGGAGGTCATCCGAAACAGCAGGTAGCCCATGCTCATCCAGCTGGCGCGTCCCAGTATCTCGGTAAGCATCAGCAGGAAGATAGGCAACGCCCACGCGCTGTCTAAGAAAGTGCGCTCGCGCAGGGCAGGCGAGTCGGGCGCGGGAACCGCCCAGCGGGGCACTTGATCCGCAATCGGCGCGGCAGGAGCCGACTGCACAAAAAACTGATCCCAGATTTTCCACTGCAACGGTCCGCCCGACAGACCATACAGCCCCATCGCGGTCAGCGACGCCGCGATGTAGTAGAGCATGTAGATCTCCTGTCGCTTCAAGGGCTGCAGGGAGCGGCGCATCACCTCCGCGAACAATACGATGGTCACCCACTCCGCCGCGGCGCCCAAGCCGACGCCCGCGACCAGCCCCATGTAGATGCTGCCGGGCAACATCACGAACGCCACGAACAGAAGCCCCAAGAAGGTTCTGAAGGTGAAACCTTCCTGGAACTTATGTTCCTCGGCGGCGACCTCCTCGGCTGTTTGCCGCGCCCTCACTAATTCGTCCTGAACCGCCATCAGGGGGAAACGATTCGGCGTAGGCGTTAATGTTCCTGCAGCAAGCGCAGCATCGTGCGGTCTAACTTATGCCCTCGCCAGTTTTCGTATGCGACATCGGCACGCTCGCTCTCCAGAATGCCGAAAGCGCCCTTGAAGTTCCACAGCGCCCAGCCCCAGTTCGCCTGCTTCCACAGTTCCAGCAGGTCGCGCATCCATGCGAGGACGACCTTGTGCGGGGTGTGTCTATAGGCGCCGAACTCGCCGACCATCACCCCAACGCCTTTCTTTTCCAGCGTCTTCCAGCGTGCGTAATAGGTATCCCAGAGGCGTTGCTTGTCCCAGACGACATCGCCTTCACGCAAAGGATATTCACTGGGCGGTTCCCAGCGGTCGGAACCCTGCACCCACTCGGCGCGGTAGTGCGTCAGTCGGAAGGGCTGATACCCGCGCGTCGCCTGTGCCACCTGCAGCGTCGCTAATTCCTCGTTGGGCGTCATCCCCCAGTCGCGCCCGTCGCACACGATCAAGCGGTTCGCATCCTCTTTGCGGATCGCTTCCACCACGCGCTCAACCACCTTCCGGTGCGATTCGGCGTCCACGCCCGCTGGCTCGTTGAACAGATTGAAGCTCAGCTGGCGGTTGGGGATGCCTTTGTAGCGTTTGGCGAACTGCGTCCAGTGATGCACGCAGATTTTTTGCGCCTCCTCGTCTTTCCAGAGGTTAAGCGGTTCGGGGGGCGCAGCGACGGTGTAGCCCGGCGCCCGATGGAAGTTGAGCTGCACATGCACCTTGTATTTTTCGCCGAAGCGCACGGCGCGGTCGATCTCGCGCAGCTCCGCTTCGCGCAGGCGATAGGGGTCCTCGGCGTCTGTCCAGATGCGATAGTCCATCGGCAAGCGCACGAAGTTGAAGCCCAACTCGGCAATCCATTCGAAGTCCTGCTCCTCAAACGGGCGGTTGCTCCACTCTTGGTTGAACTTGTTGAGCAGGTTAAAGCCCCGCCAGCGGGGGAGCTGGCGGGGCGTCGGCTCGGGTAATGTGCGCTGTAGCATCATAGCGTGAGTTTACCTGCTACGGTTGCGTTCTCGGAGTACGACTTCTATCGCCTTGTCCAGTTGCGGGTCGCGATTCTGCGCCTCATCGTCGGGAGTGTAGTCCACGAGGTAGTCTGGAACCGCGCCGTTGCCTTCCAGATTAATGCCTTTGTCAATCGTGAACCAGCCGCGTCCGGGCGTAGACACGCTGCTGCCGTCCATCAACCTGCGCTGTCCTGTGCTAATCACGCCGCCGGCAGTGGGGATTCCGACCAGCGGACCGCGTTTGAGCGTTTTGATGGCGTGGGAGAAGATTTCGGCGTTGCTGAAGCTGCGTTCGTTGCACAGCACGGCAATCGGCTGGCGCCAGCCAATCACAGGCAGCCTGTCCTGCGGATAGCCCCGCTCGCCGTTGCGCCCGACGGTGTAGGCGTGGTGCGGCGGGTGCAACATCGCCAGCAGGTAGTCCGCCGTGCGCCCGCCCCCGTTGTAGCGCACATCGATAATCAGCGCCTCTTTGCCGTAGGCGACGGCATAGAGGTCGCGCTCGAACTCGCGCAGGCTCGCTTCGCCCATCGCCTGAATATGCACATAGCCCACACGCCCCCCTGTGCGCTCCTCCACATATCGGCGGTTGCGCTCTACCCAGTCGCGATAGACGGCGTTGTTGAACTCGGCGATAGTGGTCGGGCGCAGGAACACGGTGCGCTCGTTTCCGTCCGCGCCGCGCACGCGCAGCTCGATCCGCTTGCCCACCGTGTTGTCCAGCAGCTGGTATACATTTGTGGTGCGCGTGATGGGTTTGCCGTCAATCGCCAGAATGCGCTCGCCGGCTTGCAGGTTCACATCTTTACGCGATGCAGGCGTATTGGGCAACACGCGCTCGATAAGCAAGCCGTCGCCGTCGCGCTCGTTGCCGAACACCACGCCCAGCATACCCGTGTTAGAGGGCGCATCGGTGGTTTCGGAACGCGCCAGCGAGAAACTCAGGTGCGACGCGCGCAACTCGCCCAGCATCATCAGCACGACCGCCGTGAAGTCGCGGTCGGCTTGGGCATAGGGCAGATACGGGCGATACTTCTCGCGCATCGCCGCCCAGTTCACGCCGTGAAAGTTCGGGTCGTAGAAGGTCTCGTTCAGCGTGCGCCATGCGGCGTCGTAGAGATATTCGCGCTCTTTGGCGAGGTCAATCGTGATCTCGGCGTCGGTGCGCGTGGTTTGGGGGCTGCCGCCTGCCGTCGCAATGCGTTGCAGCCTGCCCCGACTGAGGAAGTAGATGGTCTTGCCGTCCTTGCTCCATTGCAGGCTCTCGGGTGATAGCCCGCCTGTGGTGAGGCGTCGCTCATCGCTGCCGTCCCACTTGATGGTGTACAGGTCGGCTTGTCCCTGATACGCGCTGCGGAAGGCGATTTGCTCACCATCGGGCGCGACCACCGCTTCTTGCACCCCCGCAGGGTAGCGCGTCACCAACCGCACGCGCAGGTGGATGTCTTCAAAGTCAATCGCCACACGCACGGGGTCTTTTTTGTCTTCCTTTTTCGGGGCGTCGTGCTTGTCGTCTTCTTCGTCTTCGCGGTCGGCGCGGGTGCGTTCAAAGTCCTCGCGGCGCAGCCACACATGGCAGATGTTGAGCGTGTCGGTCTCGCGCTCCGAGAGGAACACCAACGCGCGTCCATCCGCCGACCAGCTGGGGGCGAAATCGTTGCGCGGGTGTTGTGAGATGTTGTAGATGCCGATTTCGGTTGTGTTCGGCGCAGGTTGCGTCGGCGCCTGTTCGCTTGAAATGTCGGGTTTGGGTGTTTCGAACTCGGGCACGCGCACGATGAACACATCGCTGTTGTAGTTTTCGTCGTAGCGGTCGAAGGCGATCCAGCGGCTGTCGGGCGACCAGGCGATTGTGCCCAAGTTCCACGAGCGTGTTAGCGTATATTCCTGCTTGGTCTCGAGGTGCATGACGACCAAATCGCCTTGTCCGCGCTGGAAGGCGAGCAGTTTGCCGTCGGGCGAGAGGCGTGGCTTGCTTTCGCCTTGCGGGCTGTGGGTGAGCGGCTCGAGTTTGTGTTTGCGGGCGCGGCGCAGGCGTGGCTCGTCGGGGTCGTCGGAGGTGAGTTTGAAGATATGCGTGGCGCCGTCGCGTTCGGCGTCAAAGTAGACCGCCTTGCCGTCGGGCGCGAGTTGCGGGTTGCTTTCGGGTTCAACGGTTTCGGTGAGGTTGCGCGAGGGACCGCCATCGGGGAAGCGTGCGGCGAACAGCTCGCCTCGCACAGCGTACACAAACTCTTTGGCGTCGGATGCGAGGGCGTAGTCCTCCACATTCGCGCTGAAGGTGCGTCGCACAGTCTCGGCGGCGCGGCGGTCCTGCGCGGGAACTTGGAGGCTTATTACGCTCATCGCGCCTGTCGATGTGTCCAGCCGATAGACCTCCATGCCCTGCTCGAAGGTAATCACTTTGCCGTTCGCGCTGATTTGGGGGAAGCGCACGCCGTCGTCCTTGAAGCGGGTGAGTGGGCGCACGCGCTTGGTTTGCACATCCATCGCATAGAGGTTGGCGGTTCCATCGCGTTCCGAGACGAAGTAGAGCGTGCGTCCGTCCGCGCTCCACATGGGGAAGGTGTCGGGCGTGTCGGTGTCGGTGAGACGGGTGTAGCGTTGGGTGGCGCGATCGACCAGCCACAGGTCGCCTTGTGCGCTGCCTTTGTAGCCTTTGCGCCACCATGCGCTGTCGCGTCGCACGAATGCGAGGCGCTTGCCGTCGGGCGCGAGGGCAAACGGCGAACCGCTGGCTTTGTGCAGCCGATAGGGCGTGCCCCCATCCAGCGGCGCTGCATAGGCACTGAAATCCGCGCCGTAAGGCTCCGACTCACGACGCGATTCGAACAGCACCGCCTTGCTGTCGGGTGTCCAGCCATAGGCGCGGTCGCGCCCCGAAAAGTAGGTCAGGCGTTGCACCGTGCCCGTGTCTAAATGCAACACGAACACATCGTCGTTGCCGTGTCTATCGGAGGTGAAGGCGATTTTTTTGCCGTCAGGCGACCAGATCGGGGCGAAATCATAGGCAGGGTGAACCGTCAACCGCTGCGCCACGCCGCCGGCGATGGGGGCGACCCAAAGGTCGCCTTGCCACGAGAAGGCGATTTGGGTTCCGTCGGGCGACGGCGCGGGGAACCGAGCAAACTTGATAACCGATTGAGCAACCGATATTGCGCACAACAAACTCGCCAAGATCAACGCATACTTACGCATACCGAGGGTCTCGGATTCGTCAGTGATCTGCGAATTCCTGTGAGTTCTGGCGCATCTGCCAGAGCCGTTGCGTGGTCGCCATTGGGCAGAACTTGTTTGAGCGGCGATTGCAGGCACGCCTAATCAAACAGCGCACGGGAGGAAAAATGCTTTACTCTTTTGCAGTGTGGTTAGATTACCCCCCCCCCCGCGCAGTTCGTTTAGCGCCGGCAAGGTGTGGGGCATCGCCATCAGGTTCGCTATCGCTAACATCAACGCCGTCAAACCCAAGAATTTCTGCCGTCGTTGCATCTTCACTAACCTCCTGAGTGTCAGAGCGCGAACGCGTGCATTACCTACTCGGCAAGCCCACCCCCACAGGACGCATATCTGCCGACATATTGGGAAGTAGATATACATGTACCAGCCAACTTTTGCCCTCGTAGGCGAATCGAATCGTCACTTCAGGGGTCACGAAGAAGGTGTAAGTTCCTTGCGCCACTGCCGAAGCGTCGCCGGTTTCGTCAAAGCCGAGAGCAGATTCCACGAGGTGCTGCTGAATTTCGGGAGGTATGTCGCGGAACGGAAGCGTTCGCCCTGCCAGTTCGGCGCGATAGTGGCTCTGGAGTTGGGCAAAGAGTTGGCTCAGCCGTCGTTGCGCCTGCGATTCTCGCTGCTTTATAAGGCTAAGCGCGTCGCGCGCTCGGTCTGTGCGCTGGGAAAGCGGGATCGCGCTCGTGTACAAAAAGTGGTAATCGTTGCAAGGTGTTAGGGGAAGGGTTGCGGTAGGCGCGCTTTCTGGAGCACGCTTTTCTTGAGGTGTATCGGCGCCTGCCGACAGGTAGACAGAGTCCCCTACAAAGGTCGTAGTTTGGTTGTTTCTGGAGGCAGTGAGTTTACCTGCGAGTTGAAGGCTCCACGCGGCGTGTTCCAGCCACTCTTCGAGGGGCAGTCCGACTTCTTGGGTAACCGATTGCGCCAGTTCGGGAACGATGGTGAGTTGCTTCAGGTTCTGCGCCACGAACCGCTTCGCGCTGCTGCAGTCGGTTCCCGCGAGGCTGCCGCCAGCGTGCATCAGACATTCCAACACATTCGCTTCAACGGTCTCAGGAAAGGTGAGCAGTGTTCGGCTGAGAGCGTAGTGGTGCGCGTCGTGTTCCACAAGTTCGAATCCTTCCTGGGCTGCGAGGGTTTTCAACGATTCGAGGGTCGCCCCTTGTTCCGCAGCCTGTCTGAGGCGCTCGGCACTACCCAGCTCCCCTTGACAGCACACCACCACCAGCGGGGTAGGGGTGGGGGGAAGCTCTTGTGCAACTGCGAAGATCGCGCTCGCCACAACGCAGAGCCATCCAAACCACCAACGCATCTTCATCCCTCCTACGGCATAGGAGACGGCGAAACAGGGTTAGGACTTAGAAGGCAATCTCTCCCACATTGACCTTCCTTTCTGTAGGCGAACACCCACGGATAGCTGCTGCGTCGCTGCTGGTAGCGCGCCAGAATCGCCCACACGCAGTCGTTCGCGTCGTCCTCTGTCAGCCCGGCACGAAGGCAGAGCCGTTGCACATACTGCCACCATTGACGAGGCGTCGTTGCCACTGTTTGCCTCCCCCAAGTGATACTTCTATTATACACCATGAGTGATGCCATCTATTTCCCCTATGAGACACCGCTCTGAGCCGTTTGCGCCCTTTGATTTTCTTGCCACCGTCGTAGCCACGCACCCTCCTTTTTGGGTGGTCGGCACACTCTGACTATCTACCGCCGCGGTCTTGAGTTGTCCGCGTCACTCCCGCCGACGCGACCTTGCGACGAGCGCATTTTGTACCTGTTCCAACACGCCCAACGCTTGTTAGTGATGGAAGTGATAGTAGACGGTTTGCCACGGGGGCAGGTCGCAGGACAAGTCGCGTTAGTGGATGCCGTTGACAAGCCCATAGAGCATGGCACGGTACAGGTCGTAAAGGCTGTATCGTCGGGGTGCGCCGATGGGGGTTGCGTTTATGGAGGGCGCGTTTGAGAACGGGTTCAACAATTACGCCCTGATGGGGCGGATCGAGTAGACTGGGTCAGGTAGAATTCGTGTGTGCAACAACATCCACTGGTAGGCGTGATTATGGGTTCCCGTTCCGACTGGGAGACGATGCGTCATGCGGTGGAGACGCTGGAGACGCTGGGCGTACCGTACGAGGTGCAGGTTGTCTCAGCACATCGCACGCCAGATAAGATGTTCGAGTATGCCAGTACTGCGGCGTCGCGTGGTTTGGAGGTGATTATCGCCGGGGCAGGCGGCGCAGCGCATCTGCCTGGGATGACCGCCTCTAAAACAACCCTCCCTGTGCTGGGCGTGCCTATCGAGTCGCATGCGCTCAAGGGGCTCGATTCGTTGCTCTCTATCGTGCAAATGCCCGCGGGAATCCCTGTGGGCACGTTGGCAATCGGCAAGGCGGGCGCCATCAACGCTGCGTTGCTGGCGACTGCGATTTTAGCCAACAAGTACCCTCGGTTCCGTGAGGCACTGGAAGCTTATCGGACACGGCAAACGCAGGCAGTCTTAGAGAACCCCTACCCAGAACGGGACCCATGAGGATTGGCATCTTAGGCGGCGGTCAACTTGGACGGATGCTGGCGCTGGCGGGCTACCCGCTGGGGATACACACTGAGGTGTATGACCCTGCTCCCGACGCCTGCGCAGGACAAGTGGCTCCGCTTGTCGGCGCGCCCTACGACGATTGGGACGCTCTCGCCCGATTCGCTGAAGGCAAGCAGTGCATCACTTACGAGTTCGAGAATGTCCCGCTTGCGACGGCGCAGTGGCTGGAGGCGCGAGTCCCTGTTCACCCCACGCCACGCGCCTTAGAACTGTTTCAGGATAGGTTGCTGGAAAAGCAGTTTTTGAACTCCATCGGGATACCCACGCCCGCCTTCGCTCCGATTGACCCCACAGACCCCGATTCGGCGCTGGAGAGAACAGGACTCCCCTGCGTGGTGAAGACGCGCCGATTCGGATATGACGGCAAAGGTCAGGGCGTGGCGCACACCCACGCAGAGTATCGAGCGCTGGTGCAACGATTTCAGCCGCACGCACTGATTGCGGAAGCATTGGTGCCCTTTGAGCGAGAGGTCTCGGCGATTGGGGTGCGCTCACTCTCAGGCGAAATCGCTCTCTATCCGCTGGTGGAGAACATTCATCAGGAAGGGATATTGCGAGTCTCGATAGTGGATGTCCTTCCGCCTTTGCTTCCCACCCATGCTGCCGGCGAGGACGCGACTCGCTCCCCTTCTCCGCGCCATGAACACGGATCGGAGGGTGAGGACTATGTGCGTCGCTTGCTCGAAGCACTGAACTATGTGGGCGTAGTCGCGCTGGAGATGTTTCAGGTGGGCGCGCGGCTTCTGGCAAACGAAGTCGCTCCGCGCGTACATAACAGCGGGCACTGGACGATCGAGGGCGCGGAAACGAGCCAGTTCGAAAACCACCTGCGCGCCATCTTGGGGTTGCCGTTGGGCAGCGTCGCGCCACGCGGCTATTGCGCGATGGTGAACCTAATCGGCGCGTTGCCCCCGATTGAAGCCGTGTTGCGCATCCCGAACGCCCACCTGCACCTTTACGGCAAGACGCCCCGCCCCGGCAGGAAACTGGGACATATCACTCTGCGTGCCGACACCCGCGAAGCACGCGACGCCCTGCTCCAACAGACGCTGGAGTTGCTGAGTCGGGTATGATATAGGCACGGACAAGAGGTCCACTCAATCCTATCTATTTAGGGAGGCAAAAAATGAAGGTAGGCATTATTGGCGGCGGCGGTCGCGTCGGTTCCAACGCCGCGTTTACCTTGCAACTAATCGGCGCAGTCTCCGAAGTGGTCCTGCTGGATGTGAACCGGGAAGCCGCGGATGGCGAAGCGTTGGACCTGCGCCACGGTGCGGCGTATTCCCAGCCTATTCGCTTCAGCGCGGGCGACTATGTCGACCTGCATGGCGCGAACCTCGTGATTATCACCGCAGGACTGCGCCGACGCCCCGACGAGAGCCGACTGGAGCTCATCAACCGGAATGTGGGACTGTTTCGTGAGATTCTGGGCAGTCTCAAAGCCGTGCAACTCGCCGACGACGCGATTCTTCTCGTCGTGTCCAACCCGGTAGATATCCTGACCTATCTTGCAGTGAAGGAGTCGGGCTTGCCCGCGGATCGGGTGATCGGGCTGGGCACTGTGCTGGATACCTGTCGGTTCCGCTCGTTTCTTGCGGAGCATTTCGGCGTGGCGGCAACCGATGTGGACGCGCTCATCCTGGGCGAGCATGGCGATTCGATGGTTCCCGCGTGGAGCTGCGCGACGATTGCAGGCGTCCCACTCCGCGACTACCCCGGCTACAGCAAAGAGGCGATGGATGCGGTGTTTGAGCGCACCAAGAACTCCGGCGCGGAAGCGATCCGGCTTAAGGGCGGCGCGGGCTATGCGGTCGGCGTCTCCATCGCACAGGTAGTGAACGCCATCGCCTTGGATAAGCACCAAGTGCTGCCCGTGTCCACCTTGCAAACCGGTGCGCTGGGGATCAGCGATGTATGCTTCTCGCTGCCCACGCGCGTCGGGCGCAAGGGTGTGGAAGCCGTTATCGAAATCGGCGTCTCGGATGAGGAACGCGCGGCGTTGCAAAACTCCGCTCGTGTGCTCAAAGAGACGCTTCAGAAGGTGATGGGCTGATATGCCTGTCTACGAGTATCGTTGCCAGAAGTGTCGGAAACGGTTCACGAAGCTCCTGGGGATTGCCGAGCGCGACAATCCCCAGCCTTGCCCCGCCTGTGGCGCCGCCGAATCCAAACGCCTCGTGTCGCGGGTCGCACGCCTGCGCAGTGAAGACCAGATGCTCGACGACCTCGCAGACAGCATGGAGTTCGCTGGCGACCTCGACGACCCACGCACCATGCGGCGCTTCATGCGCGAAATGAGCGCCGCGATGGATGAAGACCCCCACGAGATGGAAGAGATTTTCGAAGAGGAGCTCGCGAGCGAGTCGTCGTCTGGAGGCGAACAGGATTTAGACTAATTCCTGTCGAGGGTGTTTACGATGAGCGCACTCCTAATACTGCTGGGCGTTTCGGCGCTTTTAACGCTGGCGTACCGCTGGTACGGGCGCTGGCTTTCACAGCGCGTGTTCCAGTTGGACGACTCGGAACCGACGCCCGCGCATACGCTCCGCGACGGACGCGACTTCGTGCCTGCGCCACCGATGATCGTGTTCGGACACCATTTCGCCTCGATTGCAGGCTTGGGTCCGCTGCTGGGACCTGCGATCGCGGTGATTTGGGGCTGGGCGCCTGCCCTGTTGTGGATTGTGTTGGGCTCTATCTTTGTGGGAGCGGTGCATGACTTGGGCTGTTTGTATAGCTCGGTGCGGAATCGGGCGCGGAGTGTGGCGGACTTAGCCTATGATGTAGCGAGCGCACGGGCGCGCGTGCTCTTCTTGCTGTTCGGCATCTTCGCAATTGCGCTGGCGATGGGGGTCTTCGTGATTAATATTGCCAATCTGTTCGCGTCGGGTGCAGGCGGCGCAACGGGCGGGCATGTGCCGGAGGCGGTGTTGCCCAGCGTCGCACTGATTCTGCTCGCGTTGGTGGTGGGCGTGTTGTTTTACCGATATCGCATCTCGCTGGCGAAGCTCACGCTTCCCGCGGTGCTGCTGAGCTTGGGCTTTGTGTGGTTGGGAGTGCAGTATCCGATTACCAGCGTGTTGGGCGTGGGGCTGACCGCCAACCTGTGGATCTACTTGCTGCTGGGCTATGCGCTGGTTGCGACGCTGCTCCCAGTATGGCTGTTGTTGCAGCCACGCGACTATCTGAACTCGTTTCAGCTGTTTCTGGGGATGGCGTTGTTGTTGGGGGGCGCGCTGGTTGGTGGCTTTACGATGTCTGCACCTGCGGTGAATCTCTCTCCGAAAGGTGCGCCGCCGATGTTCCCGTTGCTGTTTATTACGATTGCATGTGGCGCGGTGTCGGGCTTCCACTCATTGGTCGCTTCGGGCACGACAGCCCGGCAGTTGGACAGACAGCGTCATGCCCTTCCGATTGGCTACGGCGCTATGCTCACCGAGGGGCTGCTGGCGACGCTTGCTTTGCTTGCGGTAGGAGCAGGGCTTGGCGCGGAGTGGCAGACGCGCTATCCCGACTGGCTCAGCGCCGGAAAAGGCGCATTAGCCAACTTCGTGCATGGCGCGGGGGTGATGGTAAGCGCGGTGGGCATCCCCGTGGCGGTTGCGAAAGTGTTCGTGGCGACGGTGGCAGTGGGGTTCGCGCTCACGACTTTAGACACAGGCGCACGGCTCATCCGCTATAACCTGCAGGAGCTGGGACGAGCGTGGCGCATCGCACCCTTGGAAAACGCCACATCGAGTACTCTATTCGCGGTGGGGCTGATCGGCTTCTTCGCACTCTTGAAAGCCCCCGACCCCGTCACGGGCGAGATGAAATCAGTGGGAGCGCTGTTGTGGAGCCTGTTTGGCGCATCGAACCAGCTGCTGGCGGCGCTGGCGCTCTTGGTGGTCTCGCTCTACCTGCGCGCGCTGGGGCGACCGACCCTCTACACGCTGCTCCCGATGGGATTCATGCTGGTTGCGACCCTTGGCGCACTAATCATCAACATGCAGGACTTCGCGAATCGGGGCAACATGGTGCTCTTGGGCTTCTGCATCGTGATTTTCGGACTGGCGGTCTGGTTGGTGGGCGAAGCCCTCATCGCGTGGAGGCGCGGACGTGCGGTTGCAGCCGTCGCCAGCGAGTGAGGAACAAGAGGTTGGTGGGAAGAGTGGGTATACTTGCATCGAGGTGAGACAGAGCGTGAACCGCGAATTTCTCTCGTTAGCACAGGACAAATTGCGCGACTTGCAGATGGAAGCGCGTGCTGAGGGGGTACGCCTTGGCGAGTTGCGCAAAATCAATAAAGACTTCGCCAATGCCTACCGATTCCGCCGCATGACCGTGTACTACAAGGAGCCGCTCCAATTGCGTTTGGAATCGGAGGTGCAGGGGCAACGGATTATCTACATCTTGAACGGAGGACACAAACTGGTCATTGCTCCCAGGCAGCGGGTGCGCGAAGATGTTTCCAACTCGCCGGGCAAACGCCAAACGCCTATGGACTTCGGCTTCTTCACCCCCTCCGTCGCCCGCCAGTTCGATGTGAAGTTCCTACGCGAAGAGCGCGAGGACAGAACGCTGCTGCTGGTCTACGAACTGCAATGGAACTACGGCGACGACGACGCCCGGCATATTGTGTGGATGGATCCCGACAAACGCTACTCGGTGCGGCGCGTGTGGTACAGTCGCACCGGACGCTATCGCGCCCGCTTCGAGTACAAAGAACCCGTCCAAGCCGCGCCCGGAATCTGGATCCCCAGCAAGGTCGAAGTCTATAATGTGGACCAGCGGTTCGGCGGGCGCACCGTAAACAGCAACATTCGCGTCAATCAGGGCTTAGATGAACAACTCTTCAGCATCTGAACCTTTCTCTGCGGTCGCACCCTACTACGACCTGCTGATGCAGAGCATCCCCTACTTATGGTGGATGCACTATATAGAGACGCTGCTCGACTATTTTGACCGCCCTGCGCAGAAAGTGCTGGATTTATGCTGCGGCACGGGCAATCTGAGCGAGTTGCTGGCGATGAGCGGTTATGAAGTGGTGGGGGTTGACCACTCCGCCGCAATGATTGAACAGGCGCGACGCAAAGCGCAGGAAAATCGCTCCGGCGTGCGCTACTATGTGCAAGACGCCAGCGAACTGGAACTCGGCGAGACCTTCGACCTCATCGTGAGCCTGTTTGATAGCCTGAACAACATCACCGAGCCAGCGCGTTTCGCAGAGGCGATGCGCCGCGTTTATCAGCACCTCACCCCCGAAGGCACATTCATTTTCGACCTGAACACCGAATACGCCTTCGTGCGCAAGTTTTTCGACCAGACCCAGCTGGACGCGAACGCCCCCATACGCTACCGCTGGCGCAGTCACTACGACAAGCAGACGCGAATCTGCACGGTGAACATGGAGTTTTGGGTGCGCGAGGGCGACACCGAACGCTCCTTTACCGAAGTGCATACCCAACGCGCCTACGCCGAGCAAGAGGTGCGCGCAATGCTCTACGCGGCAGGCTTCCCCGAAGTGCATCTGTTCGACGCCTACACGCTCCACCCGCCCGAACGGCGCAGCGACCGAGTGTTTTATGTGGCGTTGCGCTAATCGCGCCGTCGATGGGCTCGAGGAAGCGACGGCGGTACTCGCTTGGGTTACACTCGGCTCGGTATCTCGAACCCTTTCGGCTGGTTCTGGCGTTTGAGTAGGGCATTCGCCTCGCGGTCGCCGATGAACTGCTTGCGCACCGGGTCGAAGCGTAGGGCGCGCCCCAATCGGTAGGAGATGTTCGCGAGATGCACCAATTGCGCCGAGATGACCCCCTCTTCCACATCGCAGTGCAGGTCGCTGATGCGTCGGCTCCGTACCGCCTGGATGAAGTTGCGATAGTGATTAGGTTCGCCCGTACCGCCCAATTCAGGGCGTTGCGGGTTCTCTTTTTCAGGCAACTCCTCCTGGGGACTACGGCGCGGCTTGTAGCCATCGCCCGACGACATATAGCCCAGCGAACCATACACGAGGTTGCCAATCTTGGCGCCTTGCTCATCGTTGGTATAAAGACCACGTACTTCGAACACCAGTAGCGTCCCATCCTCGTATTCAAAAGTGGCGACTTGCGTGTTGGGGGTTTCGCCTTGGTCTTCGTAGCCGTAGCGTCCTCCCACAGAATACACTGCGACGGGATACCGCTTGTTGAGGAACCAGCGAGCGACATCCATCTGATGCACACCCTGATTGCCGATGTCGCCGTTGCCGTAGTTCCAGAACCAGTGCCAGTTGTAATGCACATAGTTGGGGTTGAAAGGGCGTCGGTTGGCTGGTCCTTGCCAGAGTTCCCAATGCAGCCATGGGGGCGGATCGGTGTCCTTCTGGAAGCCGATGGGACCGCGGGGTTTGTAGCACAGTCCGCGCGCCATGTACACTTTGCCGATTTCGCCGGCTAAGGCGCGTTGCACGGCAAGGCGAGTGACGGGATCGGAGCGTGTTTGGTGTCCCACCTGCACGATGCGATTATACTTCCGCGCTGCCTGCACCATTTTTTCTCCTTCATCAAAGCTCCAGCAGGCGGGTTTTTCGACATAGACATCTTTGCCCGCCTGACACGCCCAGATGGTAATAAGCGCGTGCCAGTGATTCGGCGTGGCAGTGGAGATGGCGTCGATTTCCTTATCTTCCAGCAGTTGCCGCAGGTCGATGTACAGTTTCGGGCGGCTGCCCGTGCGCTGTTCCACCATCGCGCCTGCCTGCTGCAACACACGCTCGTCCACATCGCACAGGGCGACGATGCGCACGCCCTCCATCTCGCTGAAGTTGCGTATATGGCTCTTGCCTTGCCCGTTCAAGCCGATGATGGCGACGCCGATGGTATCGTTAGGGCTGTGGCTCCAGCTGCGCAGCACGGTCAATCCCGCTGCCGCCCCGATAACGGCGCGCCCCGACTGCCCTAAAAATGCTCGCCGTGTAATCCGCTCCATAGCTCGTTCTCCCTGCAAAACAGATTCGTCATGCGCACGCCGAATCCTGCCTATCTCTTGCATTCTGTCTTCGTAAGCGGGTATAATTGAACGCACGCATGGGGATCGTAGCTCAGTCGGTTAGAGCGCCTGACTGTGGCTCAGGAGGTCGTGGGTTCGAGTCCCATCGATCCCCCCAGAAGGGCCGTTAGCTCAGTTGGTAGAGCAGCTGACTCTTAATCAGCGGGTCGCAGGTTCGAGTCCTGCACGGCCCACCACCGGCTTTTCTACCATGCTCGGGGTACACTTAACGCTGTGAGAACCAAGCCAGTTATTCCTGTCGAGTCGCTCACACCGCGACAGATTATGGCGGAGTTAGACAAATATATCGTTGGGCAAACGAAAGCCAAGCGCGCTGTGGCGATTGCCCTTCGAAACCGCTACCGCAGACAGCAATTACCCCCAGAACTGCGCGACGAGATTCTGCCCAAAAACATCCTCATGATAGGTCCCACAGGGGTTGGTAAGACCGAGATTGCACGGCGATTGGCGATGTTGGTGCGTGCGCCCTTTGTGAAGGTGGAGGCGACCAAGTTTACCGAAGTCGGCTATGTGGGGCGTGATGTGGACTCAATGATACGCGACCTGACCAACATCGCCGTGCGCATGGTCGAACAAGAGAAAATGGACGAGGTGCGCCCCAAAGCCGAGCGCCGTGCTTACGAGAAACTCGCCACGCTCCTGCTCAACGCCGCCGAGCGCCCCAAACGCTCGCGCCCACGCGGAGTTTCCCCCTTCGAAGCGATTTTCCAGATGCTTAACCAGTTCGAGGGCGCAGAGGAACCCCCCGAAGAGCAAACGGCACCATCCACCGAGGAGGAGATGGACCGTCGCACGCGCCGACGCCAAGTCTTGGAACAGCTTAAATCAGGCGTGCGCGACCAAGAGACTATCGAAATCGAGGTGGAAGAGATGCTGACCCCGTTCGTGCAAGTGTTCTCGCCCCAGGGGATCGAGGAAATGGGGCTGGACATTGACCTCCTGCCGCCCTTCGGACCACGCAGCCGCAGCAAGCGCGTGACCACCATCGCCGAAGCACGCGAGATTTTTACGCAGCAGGAGGCTCGCAAAATGATCGACCGCTCCGCCGTCATTCGGGAAGCCATCCAGCGGGTGGAGCAGACAGGTATCATTTTCCTCGATGAAATCGACAAAATCGCCGGCTCGGGGCGCGCTACAGGACCCGATGTGAGCCGCGAGGGAGTGCAGCGCGACCTGCTCCCTATCATCGAGGGTTCGACCGTCGCCACGAAGTATGGACCCGTCCGCACCGACCACATCCTTTTCATCGCAGCGGGCGCGTTCCATACCGCCAAGCCCTCGGATTTGATTCCCGAACTGCAGGGGCGCCTGCCCATTCGCGTGGAGCTGGAGCCTTTGGGCGCCGAGGATTTCCGACGCATTCTCACCGAGCCCAAAAACGCGCTCATAAAGCAATATCAGCAGCTGATGGCGACCGAAGGGGTGCAACTGGAGTTCACGGATGACGCCATTGACGAGATTGCCCGCATCGCTGGAGAGGTGAACGTCCGCACGGAGAACATCGGCGCGCGCCGCCTCCACACCGTGATGGAACGCCTGATGGAAGACCTATCCTTCGACGCGCCCGATTTCGCGGGTCAGCGGATTGTTATCGACCGCGCCTATGTGCAAGCGAAGCTGGCGGATGTCATCAAAGATGCGGATCTCAGCCGATATATATTGTAAGCCGATTGATAGACCTGTGCCCGCCGCCCTCAATCAGGTATAATCTTGCCAACTGTGAAAACTTGCACAAATCGGCAGACGGAGCCGCCCATCTGGGCGCGTCAGGATGGGGCACGCCGTCGCTATGTGCGGGAGATGTTCAGCCGCGTCGCGCCACGCTACGACCTGCTGAACTCCATTTTGAGCTTCCAGCTCCACCACTACTGGCGCCGGCAGGTTGTGCGTTGGCTACGCCTTGCGCCCGACTCGCGCGTGCTGGACTTATGCACGGGCACGGGTGACCTCGCCATAGAACTCGCGCGCCATCTGGGACCTGCGGGCGAAGTGGTCGCGCTCGACTTTTGTGAGCCGATGCTAAAGATGGGGCGCGCCAAAGCCCATCGGCGCGGGCTGAACCACACCACTTGGCTACAAGCCGACGCGCTGCAACTGCCCTTCACCGACGCGCAGTTCGACGCCGTCACGATAGCGTTCGGAATGCGTAACCTGATCGACAAGCCAGCTGCGCTCCGTGAAATCTTTCGCGTGCTCAAACCCACAGGCAAAGTTGCCATTCTGGAACTCACGCGCCCGCAACGCCCCCCAATGACCTGGCTGTATGATTTCTACGCCCTCCAGATTTTGCCGCGCATTGGCAAACACCTCAGCCAAGCCGATGCTTATGTGTATCTACCGATGTCAATCCAACACTATGAACACCGAGCCACGATCGCCGACTATATGAAAGAGGCAGGCTTCATGAACGTCTGTTATCGCGACTTGACTCTCGGCGTCGTGTGCGTTCATACGGGGGTTAAACCATGACCACAGTGCAAATCACGAAGCAGACGCTGACGGTTCCAGAGATGCTTGCACCCATCTTGCCCGAGATGCAGACGGTGGAGGCATTTCTGGAAGCGCAAGCGGAGACGGCTATTCCACAGTTCAGTGAGTTGACGCGCCACCTGCTCTCTGCAGGCGGCAAGCGCTTACGCCCTGCGATGGTCATCCTCTGCGCCTACGCCGCAGAACCATCGCGCTACGGCGAACTGTACCGCAATGGACACCGTGGACGCGAGCGACTCGCCATCATCGCAGGCTGCATGGAAATGATCCATATGGCGACGCTTATCCACGACGATGTGATCGACCAGACCTTCACACGCCGCGGCAAACCCACGGCGAATGCCCTTTACGGGAACTTGGCTACGGTGCTGTCGGGCGATTTCATTTTGGCGCGTGCCATGCGCTGCTTAGCGTTGGACGGCGACCTGCGCATCATTCAGAAAGTCGCGCACATCACGACCGACATGAGTGAGGGCGAAGTCGCCGAGGTGTTCCTGCGCCGCCGATTGGAAATCACCGAAGCGCAATATCTGGACATCGTGCGTCGTAAGACCGCAGAGTTCCTTGCGGGGTGTTGCCGTATCGGCGGCTATCTGGTGGACGCCGACGAACCCACCCTGAACGCGCTCGAACAGTTCGGGCGCGATTTGGGAATCGCGTTCCAGATTATCGACGACCTGCTGGACTATGTCGGCGATCCGCGCCTCACAGGCAAGCCCAATGGCACCGATTTCCGCGAAGGGTTCGCCACATTGCCTCTGTTGCACTATTACCGCACAGCGTCTCCCGACGAGCGCGACCGACTGCATACAGAGTTCGGCACGGACATCAGCGCGGAGCAGTTCCACTACTGGAGAGAACAAATTCGGCTCACGGGCAGTCTAAAATACGCAGAGGCGGTCGCCGAGCGTTACCGACAGAGCGCCTTGGATCAGCTGAATCGCTTGCCCGCCTCGCCGATACGACAAACCTTAGAGGAGGTCGCGCGATTCATCACGGAGCGCAAGTATTAGACATGCCTGAAAGCATGCGCGAGCGGCTACCCGGACTCGCCAACCGGTTCGATACTTTCGTGTTCGATCTGGATGGCGTGGTCTATCGGGGCAATCAGCCGTTGCCGCGCGCGATAGAGGTACTGAACCTACTACGGGATTCGGGGCGACAGGTGTTCTTTTTGACCAACAACTCGGGGGCGACGCGCCAGCAGTATGCTGAAAAACTGCTGTCGATGGGCATAGAGGCGCAACCAGAACAGTTTATCACTTCTGCGTGGGCAACGGCGCTGTACCTCCAGCGTGCTTTGGATCGGGGTGCGCGGCTCTTTGTGGTCGGCGAACCGGGTTTGAAGCAGGAGCTTCGCGCAGGGGGGTTCGAAGTGGTAGAAAGCGTCGAGCCCGAAATCCCCGCTGCGGTGGTCGTGGGCATCGATCGCAATTTCAACTACGAGCGACTGGCGCAAGCACAGTACGCCATTTTGAACGGCGCGCGGTTCATCGCCACCAACGCCGACGCGACCTACCCCGCTGAAGACCGCCTGCTGCCCGGCGCCGGGGCAATAGTCGCCGCCATTGCCACCGCCACAGGACACAAACCCCGTATTATCGGCAAGCCCAACCCACAAATCTTGCAGCCCTATATCGAGCGCGGTCAAATTCGCCCAGAGCAGACCCTGCTCGTGGGCGACCGACTGGATACCGACATCGCGCTGGCAAACTTGTTGCATATCCCGTGTGCCCTCGTGTTGACAGGCGTCAGCACGCGCGAGGATGTCGCCTGCGCCCCACTGGAACAGTTGCCGCAGTGGGTGCTGAACAATCTGGCAGACCTCCTGGGCGACGCGGTGGACAAGCTGCTCATCCACTCCGGCTAACGCAGGGAGCATAGGCGTTTTTTTCCTCCTCTTGCAATCGCGGGACGCCGTCGGGTATCATGAGAGCAACGGCGTGGGGCGGTAGCTCAGCTGGGAGAGCGCTTGCATGGCATGCAAGAGGTCGGCGGTTCGAATCCGCTCCGCTCCACCAGATGAGTTCAAACACGCTTACTGACTTACCGAACGGTCAGAAACATGCTCCGAAAAAACCACTTGCACTGACCCTGAAACGCTGCATCGCCGATTACCTGCTGGAGCGCTGCGCAACCCGTGATGTGAAGACCGCCGAATGGACGCGCCACATGCTGCCCCACTTCCTACACTATTTCGAGAGAAAGGGATAGGAGGCGATGGCGGTGGAGGTACAGCGGGTAGTATTTGGGCGCAGCGTTCGGCGCAAGATGTTGGTGGAGCCGACGGGGGGACTCGAACCCCCCACCTTCCACTTACAAGGCGGTTGCTCTACCGCTACCTAATCCAGAGGGATGAGCTCGATATTGCGGAAATGAATTTCGCCCCCCTCGGATTGGAGCGCGATTTTGCCTGCAATCACCTCTGCACCGCTGCCCTCGTTCACCACTTCGCCGTTGACTATGAGCGTGATCTTGTCGCCCTGCACGATGATCTCATACCGATTCCACTCAGGCGCGGGCTTCTCAGCGGTCTTCTTACGCCAGCGATGGCGTGGGGCGTTTTGGTCGATGTATTCTGGATCGGTAGTCAGGGGCGCGCCGTCGATAAGCCAGAAATCGCCTGCGTTCATGTACATCAGCTGCGCTTCGACGGAGCGCGGCCAGATTTTGTGTTCGCCATGCACACGCAACAGCACCCCGCTATTGCCCGGTTTTTTACCCGGTGCCCAGCGCCACTCCAGTTTCAAAATGTAGTTTTTATAATCTTTCTCGGTGTAGATATAACCCAGCGGTTCACCTTTACAAATAAGGATGCCATCTTCCACACGCCAGACATCTTCCATTTTCGCGTTGGGGTCTGCGAGGAACGCCTTCCAACCTGTCAGGTCACGCCCGTTGAATAACTTAATCGCCTTCGGTGGTGTGGGGGCATCTTGAGACATCCAATTCAGCCCCCAGTAGCTCGCGATGCCCAGTAAGCCAATCGTCCAAAGTACGCGCATAGGTCACCTCCTATGTGAGGATTCCCTTTCGGGGTTGCATCTCCTGCAGGGTGATGCAGGTATACTCTCTGCACGAGGTGAGACTCATGCGAAGCCTATTCGTTGCAGCAACGCTGTTGCTCGCGCTCACGAGCTGGGCGCAATCGTTGAAAGTGGGCGATCCAGCCCCTGCACTCCGTGTTGCTAAATGGGTCAAGGGGCAACCTGTCCCGCAGTTCGAGAAGGGCAAGGTCTATGTGGTGGAGTTCTGGGCAACTTGGTGCGGTCCCTGCCGCCAAACCATACCCCACTTGACACAACTCGCGCAGAAGTACAAAGACAAAGTCACGATTATCGGCGTTAGCGTGTGGGAACGCGTCGACGAGAACAACCCCAACGCCCACATTCAACGGGTGGAGAAGTTCGTAAGCGACATGGGGGACAAGATGAACTATGTGGTTGCCGTCGATAGCGCCGAAGGAGGCGTCGCCAAAGCGTGGATGGAAGCCGCGGGGCAAGACGGTATTCCCACAGCGTTCGTCGTAGACCAACAAAAGCGCATCGTATGGATTGGGCACCCGATGGAGAACCTCGACGAAGTGCTGGAGCAGGTTATCGCCGGCAAGTTCGATTGGAAAGCGGAAGCCGAACGCCAGCAACGCCAACGCGAACAGATGGAAGCCATCCAGAAAGACTTTACCGAATTCATGCAGCTGATGCAGCAACGCAAATACGAGGACGCGCTGAAAAAGCTGGACACAATGATTGCCGAGTATACCGAGTTTCCAACGCTTAAGATAGTCCGTTACCAGACGCTGCTGCGCGTGGACGAACAACGGGCGTATGCCTATGCGCTCCAACTCGCGCAGAACGACTTCAAAGATGATGCCCAAATGCTCAACCAGATTGCATGGATGATTGTGGACGACGCGACGAATCCGCCGCTCAAGTCCCCCGATTATCAAACTGCCATCACGATTGCCCGTCGCGCTGCCGAGCTGACCAAAGAGCAAGATGCCTCCATTTTGGATACGCTCGCCTACGCCTACTTCAAGCACGGAGATGTGCAGAATGCACTGAAGTACCAGAAGGTGGCGGTGGAACTAATCGAGAAAGACGCATCGATGGATGAGGCTACGAAAAAGGAAATCCGCGAGCGCTACGAGAAGTTCAAAAAAGCGGCAGAGGGGAAAAAGGAGTAATCCTCGCTTCATCTGTTGTGGAATCAACGCCGTCGCTACGCATAGCGACGGCGTTTTGCCAAGAGGTCGGCTACAGTATGGGGTACAATAGCCCCCGATGCATCGGCTTGCGCTCTTTTGGGTCGCGGCTGGACTGATTCTAACCGCTACGGCGCAGCATCCGATGGTCTTTTTCGGCGCACGGCTGCACTCGCAAGCACGCGCGGAAGAGAACACCTTCACCCTACGCTGGTACGACGACTTAGGACGCCACTCTGTGGTCTTTTTGCAACTGTATCACGAAGCGGGCTACGGCGCCTACGTGGCGCAACGACTGCAGAACCCCAAATCCGACCGCGACCGCACCGCTTTGGATGAGGCGTACATCGAGCGGCTGGAAGGGTGGCGTATCGGCAAGTTCTATGCACCGTTCGGAGCAGGGTTGCTGCTGAACGAAAGCGTGATTGCCCTCCAATCGCCGACGCGGTTCGCGATTGGCGATTTGCCGATGCGCGTCGCTTATCTCTATAATGGTGCTGACCGTCATCAGGGCGTCTTTGTGCGCGTTGGCACGGCGACAGGCGGCGTGTCGGTAGGCATCGGCAGACACTTCGGGATCACTCCACACGCCTTTGCCATTTGGGAGTTGCCCGAACGCGCTCGCCCACAGCAAGGCTACGATACCCTCTACGGCGCAGACTATAGCCTGCGTTTCCGCGGCGTCCATGCTCAACTGGAGTGGCTCTATAGTGAAGGGGCGCGCATCGACGCGACGCACTGGTTCGCTGCCCGAATCCAACTCCATGAACTACTGTTCCAGCCTGAAATCACCGCCGCGTACCAAACCCGCGCGGAGCAACTGAGTTGGCGCATTGCGCTGCAGCAACGCGCAAGTGAACGCACCCAACTCAACCTTACCGTGCGCGGGAGAGCAGGTACAATTCAGTTCGTGGCGTTCGGGCTACAGGGGGATTTGTAAAATGGCGCTGGGGAAACGCCTCTCACGACTGGCGAAAGCACACTGGAACGAACTGCTGGAGCGCGTAGAGAGCATTCTCCGCGAGGAGGCAGCGGAAACCGCTGCGCGTCAAGCGGCTGCGGAAGAGCTCCAAAGCGCCATGCAGCCGCAGTTCGGAGTTAACGCGCCCACGCCGCCCGCGGCGACACCCAAAGCCGAGACCGAGTTGCGACGTGCCTATCGCGTGCTGGGGCTCCCTGAAGGTTCCGACCTTGCTGCGGTACGACGCGCCTACCGGGAACTCATCGGGCGTAGCGACCCGAACCGCTTCCCCGAAGGCTCTCCTGAACGCGAGAAAGCCGCCCAAATCCAGCAACGCATCGAGCAAGCCTATCAAACTCTGCTGTTGCACTTAGACCATAGCGCCCAACGGTTCCGCAACCTGTCGGTGGAGTGAAATTGCGCGTCAGCGTTCTCAAGAACATGCTCCCGCCTTTGTGGCGTCTGCCAGCCAGTCCACAACCGCCTTCAGGTCGCCGCCCGATTCGTCGTAAACGCGCAACTGGCAATCCGCACTGGTGCCCTCCTTCACGATTTTCCGCGCGTGTTTGACCGCATCCCAACTGCCCAGCTGCTCTGCATAGGGGCGCAACAAGGCGAGCAACTCTTCGACCAGTTCGTCGAAGGGCACACTCTTGCCCGCGCCGAAGTCGATGAGTTCACCGCGCACGCCGTGGCGCACCGCACGCCATTTGTTCTCACGTATCAGGTCGCGATGATAGATTCGCCACGAACGGTTGCCCAAACGCAGATCGACCAGGAACGCCACCAGTGCCTGCACAATCGCAGTAATACATACCGCGTCCTCGATACGAGTACACACATCGCAGACGCGAAACTCCAGTGTTTTGTATTTCGGGTGCGGGCGCACATCCCACCAGACTTTGGTGCGATCGTCGATGACGCCGACACGCTCTAAGGTACTCATAAACAGGTCGTAATCCGCATACGAGGCGAACGAGTCGGGGATGCCGGTGCGTGGGAGCGTCTCGAAGACCACACTGCGGTAGGACATCAACCCTGTACGCCTACCATCCCAAAAAGGCGAACTGCACGAGAGGGCAAGCAGATGGGGCAGGAAATAACGCGCCTGATTGAAGATATCGATCGTCAGCTCCAAATCGCCCAGCCCCACATGCACATGCATCCCGAAGATGAGTAGGCGTCGGGCGATGTCCTGCATATTCTCTTCAAGGGCTTTGTAGCGCAGGCGCGGTGTGATGGTCTGTTCCATCCAGCGCGAGAACGGATGCGTGCCCGCCGCCACGATGCGTTTCCCCTGCGACTCGGCAATCTCAATCAGCGCACCCCGTAGGCGACACAGTTCCTGCCGTACCTCGTGAATGTTTGCACAAACATGACTGCCCACCTCAATCTGCGACATCATGAACTCCTCTTTCACCTGGTCTTGGAGCCGCACACGCCCATCGGGCAGGATTTTCGAGACATACGAATCGAGCGCGCGGGTCTCTGCATCCACAATCTGATACTCTTCCTCGACGCCCAGCGTCAATGGCACGCCTTTGAACATAGTTTCACCGCACATTTAAATACTTCTCGTTGCGTGCAAATCCTGCGCTTATTTTGGCAGCTCACTGGCGTCTCCAGAGCGAACGGGTCGCTCATTCGGTACAATCCTCTGGCATGGTAGCGCATTCGGCACTCTCTGCAGGCGGCAATCCGCTTTGGAGCAGCCGCCGTCTCCCAACGGACTGGCATCGTGCGTTGGGCTTTGTGCCTACCCCACCCCAGATTGTGCAGTTTATGACCGCTCTTGCAGCGCCACCCGCGAACACAACCGTCCGCGTTCTGGAACCTGCCTGCGCCGATGCGCGATTCCTTACCGAATTCCTCCAAAATTACGGCGACCATCACGGCTTCGTGGGCGTGGAACTTCATGCCGAGACTGTCGAAATGACGAAACCCCGCCTCCATCCTGCGATTCGCCTGATTCACGCGGACTTTCTACTTTGGGACACCGCCGAACGGTTTGATGTGATTTTGGGCAACCCGCCTTATGGGATTGTGGGGGATGCCTCGCACTATCCCATTCACTTGCTCAAGGAGCGCAAAGCGGAATACAAACGGCGCACCGCAACATGGAAAGGCAAATATAATCTCTACGGCGCGTTTATTGAGAAAGCCGTGCGCCTCTTGCAGCCGCACGGAAAACTGGTGCTGATTGTGCCCACGACTTGGCTCGTGCTGGACGATTTTGCGCTGCTTAGAGATTTTCTTGCAGAGCGGGGTCGCGTGGAAGTGTTTTATGTGGGCAGAGTATTCCCGAAGGTGCATGTGTCGGCGGTGGTGTTGCGTTTTCTACTTGGCGGGCGGGGGTTAGCGTTGTATGACTTATCGGATGACGCATGGCGTTCCGTCGGCTCAGCCAGCCGTGTGTCCCCTGTGGTTGAAAAAAGCGACTACCAAGGCGAACTGATCCGTTTTGAAACTCCCGAGTGGCTGGCGTTTGAGCGATCGGGTGTGCCGTTGGGTGAGCTGGTTCATATTCACTTTGCGGCGCGTAGCACAGAGTTTCGCAAGAGCGGATTGGTTCGCACGGTCCCCCAGCCAGACGATGTCCCGGTGCTGACGGGGCGCAACTTGAAAGTGGGGCGAATCGACTACGAGACATGTTATAGTGGGTGGTGGATGCTTCGTGAAGACGCGCCGCAACTCCGCCGATTCTACGCGCAGCCCCACCTCGTGGTCGGACACACGAAGGGCACGCGGCTTGTTTGCGCGGTGGACTGGCGGGGCTACCCGTGGCGGGAAGAGTATCACCTGATCCCACGCTCAGGCGTGCAGATCGATTGGACTGCGTTGGAACGGTATCTAAGTAGCGAACCGATTCAGGACTACTTGCAGGCACTCTACCGCGATTTCACCCCCCACCTGACCAAGACCATGCTGGAGCGGGCGCCCGTTCCACCCGCCAAAGTCCACCGATAATCGCATCCGTATACCTGCCGAGGCGCGGTTCAGGTACAATTTCCTCGCTATGAATCAGGCGTTGATACGCAACTTTTGCATTATCGCCCATGTGGATCACGGCAAGTCCACTTTAGCAGACCGTCTTTTGGAGTTCACCGGCGCTATCCAGAAAGGCACCCCCGTCGAGCAGGTGCTGGATACGATGGATCTGGAGCGTGAACGCGGCATCACGATTAAGATGACCGCCGTGCGCCTGCAATACACCGCTAAAGACGGCAAAACCTATCAACTGAACCTGATTGACACGCCGGGACATGTGGACTTCACTTACGAAGTGTCGCGCAGCCTTGCGGCATGTGAGGGCGCGATTCTGGTGGTGGATGCCGCGCAAGGGGTGGAAGCGCAAACCATCGCCAACACCAATCTTGCCTATAACCAGGGGCTGGCGATTGTGCCCGTGATTAACAAAATCGACCTGCCCGCCGCAGACCCAGAGCGTGTGAAAGAGGAGATGGAACATGCGCTGCTGATTGACCCCGACGAGGTGATTTTGGCAAGCGCGAAGGAAGGAATCGGCATCGAAGCGATTCTGGACGCGATTGTGGAGCGTGTGCCGCCGCCCAAGGGCAACCCGAACGCCCCCCTGCGCGCATTGGTGTACGATTCCCACTACGACGCCTATGTGGGCGTGGTGGCGTATGTGCGTGTGGTGGACGGCAGTGTGAAGCCCGGCGACAAGATTATGTTTATGGCGAACGGCAAGACCTTTGAGGTAACGCAGGTGGGCTACTTCACCCCGAAACTTAGCCCCGCGAACGCGCTGCACACGGGCGAGGTGGGCTATATCACGGCGTCCATCAAGTCGGTCAAAGACGCGCAAGTGGGCGACACGATTACCTCCGCAACCAATCCCGCGCAGGAACCGCTCCCCGGCTTTCGCAAGGTGAAGCCGATGGTGTTTTGTGGGCTGTATCCTGTGGAGGGCGATAAGTACGCCGACCTGCGCGACGCCTTAGAGAAACTGAGCCTCAACGACGCCGCGATTAGCTTCGAACCCGAAAACAGCGCCGCGCTCGGATTTGGGTTCCGCTGCGGATTTCTGGGGCTGCTGCACATGGAGATCGTGCAGGAGCGGCTGGAACGTGAGTTCGGGCTGGAACTCATCGCCACCGCGCCCAGCGTCGCCTATCGCGTCTACACCGAAGACGGCGAGACGCTGGAAATCGACAATCCGACCCATTGGCCCAACCCAGGCAAAATCGAGCGCGTGGAAGAGCCCATCGTGAACGCGACGGTTATGGTGCCGAACGACTATGTGGGGGCTGTGATGGACTTGTGCATGAACCGTCGAGGCGAGTTCGTGAAGATGGAGTATCCGACGCCGCAGCGCGTGATCCTCTACTACCGCCTGCCCCTAAGTGAGATCCTGCTCGACTTCTATGACCAGCTTAAGACCCGCACGCGCGGCTTCGCCTCGTTCGACTACGAGCCAGCAGGTTATCGCGAGGCGGATATGGTGAAGATTGACATCCTCATCAATGGCGACCCTGTGGACGCGCTGAGTTTTATCACACCCCGTGAGCGTGCCTATCCTCGCGCCCGCGCCTTGGTCGAGAAGCTCAAGGAGGTCGTCCCGCGCCAGCAGTTCGAGGTGCGTATTCAAGCAGCGATTGGTGCGCGTGTTATCGCCTCCGAAACGATCAAACCGTTCCGCAAAAATGTGATCGCCAAGTGCTACGGCGGCGACATCACGCGCAAGCGCAAACTGCTGGAACGCCAAAAAGAGGGCAAAAAGCGCATGAAACAGGTTGGCTCGGTGGAAGTGCCCCAAGAGGCGTTCCTCAGCGTGTTGAAAGTGGGGGATTGACCTCAAAAGCAGGAGCACGGCGGCGCCCCTGCAGCCGCACCAACAGGAATTTGCAATTGAGTAGTCTATAATTAGCATATGCGCAGCGTGCTGGCGTTATGGGTAAGTTACATCGGGCTGCCGCTGGCGTTAGGTGGGTTGGTTTGGAACGCGCCGGTGCCGCCTCCGCCCCAGCGTAAGGTGGACTTCGCCCGCGAAATCCTGCCGATTTTCAAAGCCTCCTGCTTCCCTTGCCACGGTCCCGAACGCCGACAAGGGGGGCTGCGCCTCAGTAATCGCGAGGAGGCATTCAAGGGGGGTATTAGTGGGCGCGTGATTATCCCCGGCGACGCCGAGAACAGTCTACTTGTGAAACGCATCAGCTCCGACGAAGAAGGTCCGCGCATGCCCAAGGGGATGACTGCCCTCTCGCCCGAACAGATTGAACTGATTAAGCGCTGGATTAACGAGGGCGCGGAGTGGCCCGAAGGCGCGGAGAACGCCGTCCACTGGGCGTTTATCCCCCCGAAACGCCCGCCCGTGCCTGAGGTCAAAAACAAAGCGTGGGTGCGCAACCCCATCGACGCGTTTATCCTTCATCGGCTGGAGCAAGAGGGGCTGTCGCCCGCCCCAGAAGCCCCCAAAGAGACGCTCATCCGACGCCTCTATCTGGATTTAATCGGGCTACCCCCCTCGCCTGAAGAGGTAGACGCCTTCCTGAAAGATAAACGCCCCGACGCCTACGAACGCCTGGTGGACAAACTGCTCAACTCTCCGCATTACGGCGAGCGACAGGCGATCGTGTGGCTCGACCTCGCCCGCTACGCCGACACGGACGGCTTTGAAAAAGACCTGCGCCGCACAATGTGGCGCTATCGCGATTGGGTCATTGAGGCGTTCAACCGCGATATGCCGTTTGATCAGTTCACCATCGAGCAGATCGCAGGCGACCTGTTGCCGAACCCAACGCTCGCGCAGCGCATCGCGACAGGCTTCCACCGCAACACGATGCAGAACCTCGAAGGCGGCGTGGATCAGGCAGAAGCGCACGAACATAAACTCTACGACCGCGTGGACACCACAGCGACCGTGTGGTTAGGGGTTACCATGAACTGCGCTCGCTGCCACGACCATAAATACGACCCCTTCAAACAGAAAGAGTATTACCAGTTGCTGGCGTTTTTCAACAACTCCAAAATCTACCCTGTTGGCGACGCCAGCGTCAGTGAGGAGAAGTGGCTGGAAGCGCAGATCCCTGCCCCCACGCCAGAGCAGGAGCGTCAACTTGCGGCGCTGGAGGCGCAAATTAAACAAATCGAGCAACGCGGCGTCCGGGAACCCACAACGCTCACGCCCGTGGCGATGAGCGCAGAGAACGGCTCCACCCTGAAATTATTCGACGACGGCTCGGTGCTGGCACACGGGGAAACACCCGATACCGAGATTTATCGCGTGCGCATCCGATTGCCGAAAGGCGAGGTGCGCGTGATTCTGTTGGAAGTTTTGCCCCACGAGTCGTTGCCTTACAAGGGACCTGGACGCGCAGGCAACGGCAACTTTGTGCTAACGGGCGTGCGGATGACGATTGGGGGCAAGCCTCTCGCGTTTGGCGCAGCCCGCGCGACCGCCGTGCAAAATGGTTTTGACCCACGCCACGCGCTGAAGCCCGACAACACCGAAAACGGCTGGGCGTTAGATGGACACCTCGGTAAACCGCAGACGCTGGAACTCTGGCTGGAGCGTCCCCTGCGACTCGCGCAGCCCACAGAAGCCGAACTGACGCTGGAGTGCCGCTACACTAAACATCCCAAACATGTGCTGGGGCGGTTCCGAGTGCGTGCGCCGCTGGGCGATGCCCTGCGCCTGTGGACGCTCCGTCGCGAATACGAAACGCTCAAACGCCAGATTCCCACCGCGCTGGTGATGGAGGACAACCCAACCGACAAACCGCTTACCGCGGTGGTGCGTCCGCGCGGCGAGTTCACGCGAGCGGGGGAGACCGTCGAGACAGGCGTGCCTGCCGTGTTGCACCCGTTTCCGAAGGATGCGCCGCGCAACCGACTGGGGCTTGCGCTTTGGCTCGTTTCGCGCGAGAACCCGCTCACTGCGCGTGTGCAGGTGAACCGCATGTGGGCGACAATCTTCGGGCGCGGACTCGTGGAAACCCTCGATAATTTCGGCACTCAAGGCGCGTATCCGACCCACCCCGAGCTGCTTGACTGGCTCGCCGTGGAGTTTATGGAGCGCGGGTGGAGCATGAAGCACATTTATCGGCTTATCGTGACCAGCTCCACCTATCGCCAAAGCTCCCGCATAACGCCCGAACTGTTGGAACGCGACCCAAAGAACGAACTCTACGCACGTGCGCCGCGCTATCGCCTGCCCGCCGAGCTGGTGCGCGATAACGCGCTCGCGATTAGCGGGTTGCTGAGCCGCAAAATCGGCGGACCGAGCGTGTTCCCGCCGCAGCCCGAAGGCGTGTGGGACATCCCCTTCAACGCCGACCGCTGGGTCACCGACACCGACGAGAACCGCTATCGGCGCGGGCTATATACCTTCTGGCGACGCACGGCGCCCTACCCTTCGATGGTCGCGTTTGACGCCCACTCGCGCGAGGTCTGCGTGGCGATGCGCCCGCGCACAAACACCCCCTTGCAGTCGTTGGTGCTGCTGAACGACCCAGCGTATATGGAAGCGGCGGCAGGGTTAGCGCAACGCATGGCGCAACGGGGCAAAGGCAACCTGCAAGCGAGCCTGCGCTACGGGTTCCGCTGCTGCACCGCGCGTGAACCCACGCCAGCCGAGCTCCAGCGATTGGAGCAACTCTACCGCCAGATGCGCGAACGCTACGCTCGCCAGCCCGACGCCGCGAAAATGCTCGTGGGTGAACCCGACGCCCACCGCGCCGCCCTCACGCTGGTCGCCAACGCCCTACTCAATCTGGACGAAACCATCACGCGCGAGTAGAGAACCCCCCACCCAGAAACAGCGTCGGCGTTCATCGCTACGGCTCGGAACAAGACCCGCATGAACCCGACGGCTCGCAAAAATACGCTCCCCAAACCAAAGGTTGGGGAGCGTTTTCGGGAGCGGGTTGGCGATAAGTCGTTAGCCGACAGAGCCTTCCATCTCCAGTTCAATGAGGCGGTTCAACTCGACGGCGTACTCCATCGGGAGTTGCTTCGCCAGCGGCTCGATGAAGCCCGACACAATCAGGGTCAGCGCTTCGTCTTTTTTGAGCCCACGGCTCTGGAGATAGAAGATCTGCTCGTCGCTGACTTTGCTCACGCGCGCCTCGTGCCCGATGGTGACCTCTTTCTCGTTGATTTCGATGTAGGGGTAGGTGTCGGTCTTAGCGTCTTCATCGAGCAGCAGCGCGTCGCACTCCACATTGCACTTTGCGTGGTGTGCGCCTTCCAGCACCTGCACCAGCCCGCGATAGCTGGCGCGCCCCGTGCCTTTGGAAATTGACTTGGAGGTGATGCGCCCGGTGGTGTAGGGTGCGGCGTAGATGAGCTTGCCGCCCGTATCTTGGTGCTGACCATCGCCTGCGAACGCGACAGAGAGGATTTCGCCGCGCGCGCCCGGCTCCATGAGGTAAACGGACGGATACTTTTGGGTCACGCGGGAGCCGATATTGCCATCCACCCATTCCATCACTGCATCGCCATACGCAACGGCGCGCTTGGTCACGAGGTTGTACACATCCTTCGACCAGTTCTGGATGGTGGTGTAGCGCACGCGCGCGCCGCGCTTGACGATAATCTCCACGACCGCGCTGTGCAAGGCTTCCTCGGCGTACACGGGCGCCGTGCAGCCCTCCACATAATGCACGAAGGAGCCTTCTTCGGCGATAATCAGCGTGCGCTCGAACTGACCCGCGTTCTTGGCGTTGATGCGGAAGTAGGCTTGCAACGGGATTTCCACGCGCACGCCCGCCGGCACATATACGAACGAACCCCCTGACCACACCGCCGAGTTGAGCGCAGCGAACTTGTTGTCGCTGGGCGGAATCACCGTGCCAAAATATTCCCTCACAAGATCGGGATACTCGCGCACGGCGGTATCGGTGTCCACGAAAATCACGCCCTGCTCTTCCCACTGCTTGGCAAGGTTGTGATAGACCACTTCAGAGTCGTACTGGGCTCCCACCCCCGCGAGGAACTTGCGCTCCCACTCCGGGATGCCCAGTCGGTCGAAGGTGCGCTTAATGTCTTCGGGCACTTCGTCCCAACTCCGCCCTCGGCGCTCGGTCGGCTTGATATAGTACACAATCTCGTCGAAGTTGAGCCCTGACAGGTCGGGTCCCCAAGTGGGCATGGGTTTGCTCATGAAGATTTCGTAAGCCTCCAGGCGGAAGTCGCGCATCCACTTCGGCTCGTTTTTTTGGTACGAGATTTCTTCCACCACGCGGCGCGTCAGACCGCGCTCGGTTTGGAACACCGGCTTGATGTCATCATAGAAGCCGTACTTTTGCTTATAGTCCTGATCCAGATTCAGAATATCGGGCTGTGCCATTTGGGGATACCTCCTTACGGGGCGGTTGCGAGTTCACCGCGCACCCAGTCGTAGCCTTTCTCTTCGAGCTGCAGGGCTAACTCCGGTCCGCCCGAGCGCACAATGCGCCCGTCAACCATCACATGCACATAGTCGGGTGTGATATAGTTCAAAATACGCTGATAGTGGGTAATCACGAGGAACGCACGTTCCGGAGAGCGCATCATGTTCACGCCGTTCGACACAATCTTGAGCGCATCGATGTCCAGTCCCGAATCGGTCTCGTCCAGTACTGCCAGCACTGGCTCCAAAAGCGACATCTGCACGATTTCAAAGCGCTTTTTCTCGCCCCCCGAGAAGCCCTCGTTCACGGGGCGACTGGCGAAGCTGGGATCCATCTCCAACTTCTTGAGGTGCTGCAGCAGAATCTTATAGAAATCGGTATATTTTACTTCGGTATTGAATCGTCGCTGGTAGGCGAGGCGCATAAAGTTCGCGATGGTGACCCCAGGCACCTCCATCGGATACTGGAACGCAAGGAACAACCCCAGCCGTGCGCGCTCGTCGGGTTCCATCTCCAATATGTTCTCGCCGCGGAACAGCACTTCACCCTCAGTTACCTCGTAGCCCGGATGCCCCGACAGCACCTTCGCCAGCGTGGACTTGCCCGAGCCGTTCGGTCCCATCAGTGCGTGAACCTCACCCGGGTAGATAGTCAGGTTCATCCCACGCAGAATTGGCTCATCTTCGTCGGGTAATTTCACCCACAGGTTGCGCACTTCCAAAAGCGGCGTCTTCTCTGCCACGGTATAGCCTCCTTAGTTGTTTAGCGTGGCTAAATAATACCCGATACAGTGTGCGTTTGTCAAGGGGGGGTGGCTGGCTCGCATAGTATACGAATCGAATGCGCTTCCGTTACGCTTCAGGGTGACTGCGCTGGGCGTGTCGATAGTACCAGTGCGTACCCACCACTACCAGAAGGAGCGCTAACGCCACGAGCGCAGACGCAGGCATCGTTGACGGCAGAACAAACACCACAAGCGGCAACATCACCAGACCGGGCAGCACGAACACCAAGCCGATGGCTGCAAACAGCAAACCGTTCATCCCCGCACCGACCCCCGCCAACACAACGCCTAAGCTGACCCCGATGATTAAAAAGACTAAGAGAGCCTTGTTCAAAAGAGGGGCAAAGTCGGGGTTGCGTGCAATCCATACGCCTGCTAATAGCCCCGCAGGCAGCGCCATCAAAGAGCCCGCTGCGCCTCCAAGCCAGAACACCATCATATACTGCCCATCGCGTATCGCGTCGGGATTGCTGTAGACCATCACCCCGTTGAGGATTTGTGCTGTTGTGGTCGCGCCCGTGAGGAGCGTCAGAATCGCGCTGTACGCCGTCACCACCCGCCGCCAGTTGGACGGTTGCATCGTTGCACCTCGATGCATAAGATTATACCGCACCTTCGGCGCTTCATGCACACTTCCGCGACGATGCAACGATTGTGAACCGAGTTGGAGTAGCAGGCGGTGTTCGAACCCACGGATCTCGGCATAGGAGGCGGATGTGTCCCCCCAGGCTACCCCTGCAGCGCTTTGCTTATACCTGAAAGACGCTGCTTTCAAGTCTTGGATGCTTTGCGTGGCATTGCAAGACCGCGCTGAGGACGCGACATGTGATTATCTGCGCATCGGCGATTGTAATATCTTCCGGTACGCGCTGCCCGTTCGTGAAGTACGCCAGCGGCTGTTCCGCGCGTAGGGCGAGGTTGACACAGTTGCCCAGTCGCGCCGCTTCGTCCAGCTTGGTGAGGATGATCGCGTCAGGTTCGAAAATCGCGAAGCGTTGCGCGGCGTCCAGCAGGGTGGCTGTATCGGCAGTGGCGCTGAGAGTCAGGTAGACGATCCCTTTGACAGGCAGCAACGCCTGACGCATCTCTTGTAAATGCGCTTCGTCGCGTTGCCCACGCCCTATGGTATCTACCAAGACGAGGTCATAATCGCTGAACAGTTCCAGCCCTTCTTGTACCTCCTCGGCGGTTGTGGCGACATGCAGGGGCAATTGCATCAATTCGGCATAGGTGCGCAGTTGCTGAATCGCGCCGATGCGGTAGGTGTCCAGCGAGAGTAGGGCGACTTTGCGGTGGTAGTCCAGTGCGTGGATGGCGGCGAGTTTAGCAATGGTCGTGGTTTTACCGACGCCTGTGGGACCAACCAGCACCGCGACTTGGCGATGGCGGCTTTCACGGGGCAGCGCGCCGCCTGTAGGAATCTTCGCTGCGAGGAGACGCTTGAGCGTATCGAGCGCAGCGTTTTGGGGAATGCGCGGTACACGGCGCAAGAGTTCCTGCGCAATTTCTTGCTCTACACCCGCCTCCAGCAGAGGGCGCAGTAGCGGATGCTCGTCCACCGCCGCCGCGATCCGGGGCATTTCGAGCGCATGGGCATCGTTGTCGGAGGGGAGCGTGCCATTTGTGAAGTAGGCGTGCAGGGTCTGCACCAGGGCGCGTATCTCCTGCATTTCGCGCTCTAACTTGCGCAGGCGCGTCTGGGTGGGATCATACTCGTCGATGCCTTTCGGTTCCACTTTAGACGCAGGGTTCGGTTCAGGCTCCCCCCCCTTGATGCCGACGACAATCTCCACCATCGGTTTTTTGCCGAACAGTTTTCCTTTCTGCACCGTGCGCTCGCTGAGAATCACCGCGTCGGCGCCATGCTCTTCGCGTATTTTCAACAGCGCTTCCAGTTTCGTCGGCGCGAGGTAAGTTTTCGTCTGCATAGCCTATCCCCTTAAGATTATCGGGAGGGGAGGGCGTTCTTTTTAGGGGTTATTGAGCCGCGCGAAGTATCAGCCCGAGGCAATAGCCTGCGCCGAAGCCGTTGTCGATGTTGACCACGACCACGCCGGGCGCGCAGGCGTTGAGCATGGTCAGAAGGGGCGCCAGCCCACCGAAGTGGGCGCCATAGCCGACGCTGGTCGGCACCGCAATCACGGGGCAGGGCACGAGACCGCCCACCACGCTGGGCAAAGCGCCTTCCATCCCTGCTACGACCACAACCCCACGTGCCCCCTGAAGCAGCGGCAGGTGTTCCAGCAATCGGTGGATACCCGCCACGCCAACATCGTAGAGGGTTTCGACCCGCGCTCCCATCATCCGCGCGGTGAGAACCGCCTCTTCTGCGACGGGGATGTCGGCTGTGCCTGCGGCGCAGACGACGCCGTAGGGCGACTCGGGCGCCGGGGGCGGTTCGCCAAGGGTAATCGCTCGCGCCAAGGGGTGATAGACGGCGTCGGGGAGGCGCGCCTGTACGGCATGTGCATGCACCTCGGAGGCGCGCGTCGCCAGCACCCGTCCCCGCTCGGCTAAACGCGCCACAATCTCCGCGACCTGCTCGGGCGTCTTGCCTTGGCAGAACACCACTTCGGGAAAGCCCTTGCGCAGTGCGCGATGGTGGTCAATCCGTGCAAATTGTAAGTTTTGGAAGGGCAGGTCGCGTAGACGCGCCAGAGCCTCTTCGACAGAGACGGTACCGTGCGCCACCTCGTTGAGGAGCGCCCGCAGGCGGTCAACTTCCACGCGCCTTCGCCTCCGCCTGTGCCTTTACGCCTTCCAGAATACCCTTCAGGTTCTGCGTTACGAGGTGATGCACCACCTTTTGCACAATCGCTCCCAGCAGTGGCACACGCAGTTCATAGTCCAGCGTGCTGCGAAACAGCGTCCCCTCCGCATGGGGCAGGAACTCCCATAACCCCTCCATCTGATCATAGTCGCCTTTCACCTGTCGGAAGCGGCAAGTGTGATGGGCATCGTCCCAGATGTCCTCTTCCGTCCACTTCACCTGCAGTTTGAGCTGCGAGGCATAGGCGACCCATTCAGTGAGGGTGCGGCTACCGTCTGCGCTTTTTTCGAGAATTTTGACGGACTTCACATCGGGCATAAACTCTGGGAACGCTTCCACATCCCGTGCGATGGCGTACACGGTCTCCAGCGGGGCGTGGATGACGGTCTCGAGTTCCACTCGCGCCATGCTCAGCCCTCCGCGCGTTGCTTGAAGCCGTTGAGCCAGTCTTGAATAATGGTGTTCACCGCGTTTTGCGCCAGCGAGGCGAACATCGGGGGCACATTCGCCTCGTAGTCCAGTATCGCGGCGAGTTTGCTGCCCGCACCTTCTGGCTCCACGCGCCATTCGCCGTTCAACTTGACCAACGAGTCGCCCTCGGGCTGCATCGTCACGCGATGGTTGGCGGCGTCGATGGTGTGGCGCGATTTCCAGCGCACGGGCATCCCTACACCGGGCGCAATCACCTCCCACTCCACCAGCACGCCGTTTTCGGTGCGCTCCAGTACTTGCACATTGCGGGCATGGGGTAGGAACTGGGCAAACGACTCTGCCTGCTGCAACACCTCAAACAGTTTCTCGGCAGGCGCATTCACACTCACGGATTTCTCGATTCTGGGCATATGGTTCTCCTCCGAACGGTAAGTATACCGATTTTTTTCTGGGCGCTGAGAGACCTCACGCGCGGAGGGTTTCCCCAGTGGCGGGGTCGAACAGGTGCAGATACTCCAGATGCAGGCGTATCGGCAGGGTGTCGCCCTCGTTCGCCTTCACACGCGCACTCAGCTGCGCAATGAGGGTAGCGCCATCGAGGATGAGGTGGATATCGTTGCGGTCGCCGTGGGGTTCGATCACATCCACAACGGCGGGCAGAGGCTCTGACAGAATCGCGTCGGGCGGCGCAGTGCGGTCGGTGTAAATATCTTGGGGGCGGATCCCCATCCGCACCGTTTGCCCCACGCGCGTTTTCAGCAGTTGTGCCTGCGCCTCTAACACAGGCAGTATCGTCGAACCGATTTTCAACGCGGGTCTGCTCTCCTGCTCCACGACCTGCATGTCAAGTAGGTTCATCGGTGGCGTGCCGATAAAGGTCGCAACGAAAGTGTTGGCGGGCTGGAAGTAGACCGCTTCAGGGCTACCGACCTGTTGTAGCACGCCGTCCTTCATGACAGCGATGCGTGTGCCCAGCGTCATCGCCTCTTTCTGGTCGTGGGTCACATAGATTGTGGTTATGCCGAGTCGTTCCTGCAGTTTTTTGAGTTCGGCGCGGGTCTGGTCGCGCAGTTTCGCGTCGAGGTTCGAAAGCGGTTCGTCCATCAGGAACGCTTTCGGTTGCCGCACGATGGCGCGGGCGAGCGCGACGCGCTGCCGTTGCCCACCCGAGAGTTCCTTCGGTAGGCGATGGAGCAGATTTTCGATTTCCAGCATCTGCGCGACTTGGCGTACCCGTTCGTCGATGCGTTTTTTGATGGCGCGCGCCTGGTTCCAGTGCGTGAGTTGCCATAATGCGCCTCCCAGCTCGCGCAAACGCAGTCCGAAGGCGATATTGTCGTACACGCGCATATGAGGGTACAGCGCGTAGTTTTGGAACACCATCGCAATATCGCGATCGCGGGGCGAGACCTCGTTGACGCAGCGGTCGCCGATGTAAATCGCGCCTTCGGTGGGGTCTTCCAGCCCCGCCAGCATCCGTAGGGCGGTCGTTTTGCCACATCCTGACGGTCCCACCAGCACCATAAACTCGCCCGGCTGGATATGGAGCGTCAGTCGGTTCACTGCCACAACCGAACCGAACCGTTTGGTTACTTTTTCGAATCGAACGCTTTCGGCTTTCATGACAGTCCCAGTTTCTTACGCCAGTAGCGGGCATAACCGAGCGCAATCAGTTCGTAGCCTGCGCCGAGGTCGTAGTTGCTGGGGTCTGCTCCCTGCTGACGCATCTCCTCGTTGCCGTAGTCGCGCAGGCGTTGTATCAATTCGCTCTCGGAGACGCCTTGCTGGATCAGGTCGCGTGTGAACACAGCCCAGTTCAGCAGGCGTGCTTCGAGCTCGTCGAGGTGGCGTTCCACATCGCTAAACATCCCGAAATGGGTCAAGGCGATTTGCTGTACGGGGAGGGCGCGCAGTTTGGCGAGGCTTGCCTGCCACGCCTCGATGTCCAGTTCGGGCGGTGGGGTCGGGGGACGCACATAGGTTGTGCCGGGCATGCGCACCCCCGCCACATCGCCCGCAAACAGGATGCCCGTCGCCTCATCCAAATAGGCATGGTGATGGCGTGCATGTCCGGGGGTGTCTATCGCTCGCAATGTGCGTCCCGCGACCTCAATACGCTCCCCGTCGCGCACGACATGAAGCCGTTCCTGCGGCACGGGAACCACTTCGCCCCACAGCCGTTCCATCATCTCGCCGTACAAGCGCGACGCGCTACTCAGCAGGCGACTGGGGTCTACCATATGCGGCGCGCCAATCGGATGCACATACGCCATCGCGTTCGGCAGGCGTTGCAGCAGCCAGCCCAACGCGCCTGCGTGGTCTAAATGGATGTGGGTCACGATGAGATGGCGCACCCGCTCCAGCGCAACGCCGCGCGCCTGCAACTCGCGCAGGAGCGTCTCTGCCGTACTGGTCGGACCCACTTCCACCAAGGCCGCATCCGTTCCATCATCCAGCAGGTACGCCGCAATCGCCAGTGGATACCCTAAAAACTGCAGGTCGATCAACTCCGTCTGCAAGGTGGACATTCCACCCAAGAGATTCTGAAACCCTGATGAATTTCCTACTGGAGTGGGGTATATTTAGGGTAGAAAGGGGAACATAAGGCTCCCCGCTCCCGTCTTATTGTTGACGCTTGTGGTTTCGCCCCCACAAGTGGAAAGATTCGAGAGGAGGAGTATGATGCGACTGATTATTTGTGCCTGTTTAATGCTCTGGACTGCAGGCTTTGCCCTGGCAGCGGAGTCGATTGCTGTCGTGCCGCGCAATAGCTACCTGATACGCCCGGTAGCCAGCGCAAGTGATTTGGCGAACCAGATTCGCACAGAACCGATTGTCGCTCAGCGCTATGCAAGGCACTTCAAGCGGAGCGCATGGGAAATCGCAGAGTATGTAGAGAAGAACCTACGTTTGACCCGACTGGAGAAAGCGCAGACTTTTAATGTCTACTACTCGCCCCCAGACGACCGTTTGATGGTGGTGCGTCGCACCCTACCGAAGGGAACGCCCGTATTTGTGGAGAAGAAGACGGGTAAACCGGTTTTGAAAGCGAACTGCGGCAATCCACTCACACCCGCGGTGTCCATCCGCACTCCGCAGGCGCAGGTCCCTATCGAAGTGACTTCAATAGCTACACCCCAGCCCGTCTTTGCAGCGATGATTGACGCGCCCCAATTGCCTACTGTTGAACTCGTAGAGACGGCGGAAGCGCCGCTTGAGGAAGTGGTCGCGGCCGATGTGTTGCCGACTGAGACGCTGGTAGAAACGCTCCCAGAAGCCGCGCCTGAACCTGAAGCGCCACCGGTAGTTATGGCGGTCGCTTCTTCGTCAGCGAACCAAATTCCAATGATTAGCGGTGGTGGGTTCAACTGGTTGCCATTTTTGCCTTTCATCGCGGTAATCGTAGCCCGCGCTGGGGATGACGACTTCGAGCCGATTCCGGAGCCGACCAGCCTCATGGTTTTGGGGATGGGGCTGAGCGTGCTCTACCCACTTTCACGCAAGGTGTTCAGTCGCTCCCAAAACTCCAGCCAGCGTACAGGCGACTCTAACACGCATTCTGCATAGCGCAACGCCGCATGCAGCAGCTCCTGATACGCTTCGGGACGAGCGTCTGAGTCGATGCGCTCACCCCGAAGCCATCGGGGAAGGAGCTGGATCGCACCGGATGTAAGCGCGATTCCTTCACGCTGGGATGCGCACCGCGTGCAGAGCAGCACGCCGTCTGCTGGAACCAAAATGAGATTGCCTGCACGCTCGCTCTCATCCCCTGAAGGCAGAGTAGGGTCTGAGGGCAATAACTCGTTCCCACACTGCCCGCACCGTGTTATATCGGGGCAATAGCCCAACATCGCGAGCCAGCGCCAAAGCGCCCATGCCGCAGCTTGCTCGGCAGACGCGCCAGCCTCCAACGCTTCCAGCGCCACGATGAGAGTCGTATAGACCTCTGGCTCGGCATGCTCTTCAGGCAACCAGCGGTCTAAAGTTTCGCAAAGCGCCAGCGCAACGCTTAGCCGTTCCAAGTCCGCGCGGAGCGCCACATAGCTGCGTATCAGTTGGGGCTGCACCATGAGCCGCTGGGTGCGTCCTTCGATTACCCGTGCTTTGAGGAGGTTCAATGGCTCAGTCAACATCCCCATCTTGCTCTTCGGTTTGCGCGCTCCCCGCACACGCAGGCGCAGCTTGCCGTGTTCTGGGGTCAAAAAACTCACCCACTTGTCGTACTCCCCGATGTATCCGCGCCGCAGGACGACGCCCTCAACTTGCACCTCACGCGCCATGCAGCGCCAATTGTACCAGAGCAGGTATACTGTTGCCCACTTTGGTGGAAGGAGGTTGTGTTCACTATGCAAAGCCACTATCGTTTCGGAACAATCTGCCTCCATGGCGGTCAAGAGCCTGACCCCGCTACCGGGGCGCGTGCTGTGCCTATCTATCAGACGACTTCCTATCTCTTCGACAGCGTCGACCACGCGGCGAGCCTCTTTGACCTCAAGACGCCGGGCTTTATCTATACGCGAATCATGAACCCCACTCAAGGCGTCTTTGAGCAGCGCATGGCGCTGCTCGAGGGCGGCGTGGGCGCGCTCGCCGTCGCATCGGGGCAAGCGGCGGAAACGCTCGCTATCCTCGCCATCGCCGACACGGGCGATGAAATTGTGTCCACAACCAGCCTCTACGGGGGCACTTACAACCTGTTCAAGTACACTTTCCCCCAGAAGTTCGGTATCACGGTTCGCTTTGTTGACCCGCGCGACCCTGAAAACTTTCGCAAGGCGATTACCCCGAAGACGCGAGCGTTGTATATCGAGGCGATTGGCAATCCGAAACTCGATGTGCATGACCTCGAAGCGGTCGCGAACATTGCGCACGCGCATGGGATCCCCCTGATTGTGGACAACACGATTCCGACCCCGGCGCTGTTGCGTCCGTTCGAGTGGGGCGCGGATATCGTGGTGCATTCCGCGACCAAATTCATCGGCGGGCACGGCAACAGTATCGGCGGCGTGATTGTGGACTCGGGTAAGTTCAACTGGGATAACGGCAAGTTCCCGCAGATTACCGAGCCTGACCCGACCTATCACGGCTTGAACTTCCGTGAGGCGTTCGGTGAGATGGCATATATTCTCAAAGTTCGGGCGCAACTGCTGCGCGATTTGGGACCTGCCATTTCGCCCTTCAACGCCTTTTTGTTCCTGCAGGGGCTGGAGACCCTCCATCTACGCATGGAACGCCACAGCCAGAACGCGCTGCGTGTGGCGCAGTGGCTCAGCGAGCACCCCAAAGTCGCGTGGGTGAACTATCCCGGACTGCCTACGAGCCTGTCCTATGAACTGGCGAAAAAGTATCTGCCGAACGGTCAAAGCGCCATCGTGGGGTTCGGGGTCAAGGGGGGCTACGAATCTGCCGTGCGGGTGATTCAGCATGTGCGCTTGCATTCTCACCTGGCGAACATTGGGGATGCGAAGTCGCTGATTATCCATCCTGCCAGCACGACCCACCGCCAACTGACCCCCGAACAGCAGCAAGAGACGGGCGTCACGCCTGATTTCATCCGCTTGTCTGTCGGTATCGAGGATGTGGAGGATATTATCGCCGACCTAGATCAGGCGTTGGCGCATGCCTAATGGTTCTCGCCCGTGAGCGATGCACGGGCGAGAACCATTTACACTTCTGGCGACGCTGGCTTTTCCGCTGTGTGCGCCACGACTGGCTTCGTGGGGCGTCGGGATGTGCGTCCGCGTGGTTTGACTATTTTCGGCGGCGGTGTCGGGAACGGTTCGAATGTTGCCCGTGCGACCCCGTATTTCACATCGCGTGCGCGGCGCACCACAGCCAGCAGCCCGCCCAGAAGCGTCAACGGCGGTCCCAGCCACACCAGAATCGTGAACGGCTTGTAGTGCACCTCCAGGGGAATTACCCAGCGTGGTGTGGTTTCGGGCTTACCTGGCACCATCACCACTTGGAACTCCACCTGTCGCCGGTTCACATCCATTCGCCCGACCAAGATTTGCGCCCCGTCGGGCAACGGTACCGGGATGGGCACAACCCCACCCCCAGTGACGATGCGGAACGGCTCTACTTCCACAGGCTGTTTCCAATCGGGGTGGCTCACGCGGGCTTTCGCAATCGCACGGAAGCCCGCGCCGCCCATCTGCCCACTCGTTTGAAAGCCCAAAAATTCGATGGTGTACTTATCCACCGTCCCTTTTTCCTTCTCGTGAAGTGTAAGCGTGAGCGGGCTGGCGTCCACCTGCGGCGGCGCAAAGAACGACACATACAAGTCGTGATCCCACCAACGGAGAATCGCAGGCCACACGACATTGTTGCCCGTCTCGCGCCGTTGGTCTTGGTAGAAGCGCGGCTCGACGATGAACTTTTCGTTATGAGAGGCGATTTCGATACGCACGCGATTGAACTTATCTGCCAGTGGGTCGCCGGGAAACTTCTCGTTGCCCGTCATCCCCAGATACCGCCACTTATAGCCCATCGCGAAGGTATCTTGCCCCTGCAGAATCACCACGCGCTCTTTGCGTTCATAGCTGTAGGAGAGGATCAGCCCCAGAATCGCTATCGCTAAGCCGAGATGCGTGATGAATCCGCCCAGCGTTAGGCGCGAGGTGCGGAACCGTCGCCAAATCGCTCCTGCGTTCGCATAGGCAGTGAAGGCGACCAGCGTGCAAATCAGCAAGGTAATCGGCTCGCGAAAGCCCAAGAAGAACAGCACGAACCCGGTCGCCACCGCCGCCAACCAGCTCCTGGTGAGCCGCTCCAGGATCTGGTCTAAACTCATCCCACGCCAGCGGAGCATCGGTGCCGCCGCCAGCACAATCGCCGTGACCGCAATCCACGGGATGTGAACCTGATTGTAGAATTCCGGCTTGAGCGCCTCCATCTGCTTACCGACCGCCTTCGTAATCAGCGGCCACGAGGTGCCTACCAAGCTAATCAGCGCGGAAATCGTAAGCAGGATAATCCCCCAGCGTAGCGCCGCCTCACGCGAGAAGCCATTGGTCATGTCGCGTGCAGGCAGCGGCATCTGCCGATAACGCCACCCCCATAGTCCCAGCGTCAACAGCCCGCTCCCGATGAGCATGCCCATCAGAATCTTGAGCGCGTTGGTCTCCATGTTGACAAATGAATGCACCGAGACCTCCGCCAACGCGCCGCTGCGCGTCAGGAAAGTGCCATACAAAAACAGAATAAACGGCAACGCGAGCAGTAGGGGGTTCCACCGCACCATCCGCCCGCGATTGATTTGGAGCATGATTCCGTGCAGTCCCGCCGCCATAAACAGCCATGGGAAATAGGAACTGTTCTCCACGGGATCCCATGCCCAGAATCCGCCCCAACCGAGCGTCTCGTATGCCCAGTAGCCGCCCAACGCCAGCCCGAACCCCAGCATGGTCGCCGAGTAGATCGCCCACGGGCGCACGCGCACGGCGAACTCGTGGTACTCGTTGCGCCAGAGCGCTGCTAAGGCATAGGCAAACGGAACCGCCAACGCGGCGAAACCCGCGAAAATAATCGGCGGGTGGATTTTCATCCAGGGATTCTCCAGAACGGGGTTCAAGCCAAACCCATCTTGCGGAGGCCACACCGGCGGCGCAGGGTCGGGTTTTGGCAACGGCGCAAACGGACTCTGGAACGCCAAGATACTCATCAACAGCAGCACCACGCCGCTGTAGAGGGTCATCGCCCAGCGCTCATAGCCCCCAGCAGTGCGCATGAGGAACAAGCCGTAAATACCCGTCCACAACGCCCACAGCAGGAAGCTGCCTTCTTGTCCTGCCCACGCGCTGGCGACCTTGAAAAGCGGCGTCAGCGACTGTTCGCTGAAACTGAACACATATTGCAAATCGTAGCGCCCTGCGAGCAAAGCGTAGATAAGCAACGCCTCCGCACCCACAATCGCCAGAAACGCGCCCACAAACGCCCCCCGCGCCCAGCGAAGCCAACGCGGTCGCTTGCCACTCAGCCCATAGAAAACCATCGAAGCAAGCGCACACAATACGCCTATCCAAACTGTGATATAACCTGCTAACATAGGTCTCTCTCAATAGCACAGACACAAATGTCTATGCAGACAGTTCCCTGCTGTACTTTGGGGCACGAGCATGTTTGCCCGTGCTACGATGCGACACTTATTTCTGCGCTGTTTGGGTGTCGCCTTGGTACTTGCTGGGGCACTTGACCAACATGTCTTCCGCGTAGAACACGCCGTCTTTGTAGCTGCCGATGGCGACCACCTGTGTTGCCGCTTCAAAGTTGTTCGGTTTGCCCTTCGGGTACACCACTTTCACACGCCCTGTTTCGTCCTCGCCCTCAAAAGTAAGCGTCATGGTCTTGACATCGAACTGAGCAGTGTCGTGGAGGGGCTTCAGGGGGAGATGCACATGCTGCCCGCGCGTTTCGAGTTGGTTCACCTTCACATAAGGACTGGTGTTCGTAATGAACGCTCGCGCGGTAAACACAATCCCCGCAATTACCAACACAAGCGCAACGATACTACCGAGTTTCATAGCGAGTGTATTATACCCCAGCAGGCACCGAAGCGTCTATCACGGCACATGCCAACTTTGAGGAGCTATCCCTACCGAAACTCCTGTTCAATTGTCTGGAGACGTTGTCCGTATTCGGGCGTGTCCAGCCCTTCGAGCCACATAATCAGGGCGTCTTCGGTGTTATCGTAATACTTCGCACGCACGGCGACGGGGCGGAAACCGAACTTTTCGTAGAGTTTTTGGGCAGGGGTGTTGCTGATGCGCACCTCGAGGAACGCCTTCACGCAGCCGCGTTCGCGCGCGATGCTGAGTAGGCGATGGATCAGGCGTTTCGCGAATTGGCGTCCGCGATATTCGGGCTTGACGGCGACATTGGTGATGTGCGCCTCGTCAATGACCATCCACATCCCTGCATAGGCGACGATTTTGCCGTTGAGACGGAGGATGAGATAGAGCGCCGCGGGGTTGCCCAGGTCGCTCCGGAACGCCTCTTCCGACCAGCCGGGCATGAACACCTCTCGCTCGATGCGCATCACTTCGGGCAGATGCGCCTCCGTCATGCGCTCGATGGTCAGCGTCTCGCCCGAGCTACTCACGGATTCCGCAGAGCTGCTTGTAGACTCGGATGACTTTGCGCACATAGTTTTGGGTTTCCCGATAAGGTGGTACCCCACCGTGCTTGCGCACCGCGCCAGAGCCTGCATTATAGGCGGCTAAAGTGAGGACGACATGCTCCCAGCCGTTGGGGTCGCCTGTCTGCGCCCAGTATCTCTCCAGATGCCCACGCACCAGTTTTACCGTTCCGTGCAAGTTCTGAATGGGGTCATACGGGTCGACCACGCCGAGTCCGCGTGCGGTGCTGGGCATCAGTTGTCCCAGTCCTGCGGCGCCTTTGCGCGAGGTGGCGTCGGGGTTGAAGCCCGATTCCACCAACACAATCGCCACGATGAAGCGCGGGTCGACGCCGTAGTGTGCGCTGAAGCGCAGGATTGCCCAAGCGATTTGGTCGGCTTCCTGTTGCGATAGGCGCGGGTTGCGGCTGCGGATGAACTGCGCGTATTCGGGCACGTAGAGCCTTAGGTTCAAGCGAAAAGTTTCCCAGTCGGGCGCAGGGTTGGGACGCTGGGGCGGGCGCGCCGTGCTATTGGCGCGACTATTCAAGCTCGTGCTGCGTGTCGGCGGACGGCTGGCTGCAGGCTTCTGGGGTGGTGCTTGCGCCTGCGCTTTCGCATGTTGCAGGGCGCGCTGTCGTGCTTCCCACTTGGCGACGGTGCTGGCAAACGCGGCGTCCAGCAGGCGATAAGTGGGCGTCACCAGCTCGCTCTCGCGTTCCACGGCGACAATCGCGCGAATGCGAAGTTGCCCGCGTGTGAGCCAGCCGTGCTCCTCGCCCAACGCTACCACGATACTGCGCCCTGGCTCAACCTCCAACAGAATCGACTGCGCCCCATCGACAGCAACCGAGCCGACCACGACGCCTTCCACTTCCAGCACGCGCTTGCCCACTACGAGTTCCAGCGCGGCGATCGGCGTCACGCTCTTGATTTTGTGCGCGTCGCGGGTTTTCAAGTAGGATTCCAACTCCTGAGCGACCGTCATATCGACGCCCAGCAACAAACACACAAGCAACGCGACGATGCCGCGCAGCCAGCCGAGAATCCGCATATAATTAATGTTCCACGCGAGAGCGGGATCTCCTGCTGCCATTGGTCGGCATTTCCAGTAGAAGGTTTCAGGGGCGTTCCATACGCTCCGTAGGGTATTCTTATTAGCCATGAAACGCCGATGCTTGCTGGGGTTGCTGGGAATATTGCTGCTTGGAACCGCTTCGGCGCAACTGCGGCAGGTTTCGTTCAAGACGGAAGTGATTCTGGAGCGCGTTGCCTATGCGCCGGGCGCCACCGTGAACGGTGTGGTGCTTATGCAGATTGACCCTCCCTATCATGTGAACGCCAACCCCGCTTCGGAAGACTACCTTATCCCAACAGAGCTCAAGATTGAAGCGGGCAAAGGCTACCGCGTCGGCAAAATCCAGTATCCCAAACCCAAGGAGAAGGCGTTCGCATTTTCGGAGGGCAAGCCGATTAAGATTCTGGAGGGACGCACCCCACTTAAGTTCCAGATTAAGCTGGATAAAAATGTCCCGAAGCACCCGATGACGATCAAAGCCACGCTGCGCTACCAAGCGTGCGACGACAACGCTTGTTATCCGCCGCGTACCGTGCCGATTGAAATCGAGATTCCTGTCGCGGATAAGGAGGGCGCGGTGAATCCTAAGTATCAGGAGGCGCTCAAGGGCAGCGAAACTGCCTCCGAGGACGCCAAGAGCGCGAGTGGACTAATCGAATACGGTGCAGGTTCGGGCGGCTTGGCGGGAAGTTTGGAAGAATCGTTCCGCACAGGGCGATGGGTCTGGTTCACACTGATTCTCTTTGCAGGCGGGTTGGCGTTGAATCTGACGCCGTGCGTGCTGCCTCTAATTCCCATCACACTGGGTTTTTTCAGTATGCAGGCGCGGGGTCAGACAGGGCAGCGTGTAGGGCTGAGCGCGTTGTATGCGCTGAGCATGGCAGCGATGTATGCACTTTTGGGTACTGCGGCGTCGCTTGCCGGCAAGGCGTTCGGTTTCCAGTTTCAGAATCCGTGGGTGCTGGGCGGCTTGATTGTGTTGATTGTGCTGTTTGCGTTGGCGTTGTTTGGGGTCTACAAGTTTCAGGTACCGCCTGCGTTGATGCGGTATGTGGGGGCGCGTCAGGGCTGGGTGGGCGCGATTCTGATGGGTATGCTGGCAGGTGTCGCGGCGGCGCCGTGTATTGGACCTGTAATCGCCGCGCTGATACCCATCGTGGCGGCGACAGCGAACCCGATGGTGGGGTTCCTGTTCTTTCTGGCGCTGGGGCTGGGGCTGGGAGCGCCCTACTTTGTGGCGGGGCTGTTTTATGAGCGTGTGCAAAAGCGAATTCCCCGCTCCGGTGAATGGACGATTTTAGTGGAGCGTCTCTTCGGCGTGATGCTGTTAGCCGTTGCGCTCTTTTTTGCCAATAGCCTGATGTCTCCCCAGATGTATGGCTGGGCGTGGGTCGTGTTTCTGGGGCTAACGGCGCTCTATTTCCTCTTCGGCGAACGCAAGGAGATTACCCAACCCCGTGTGGTACGCTTCAAGCAAGTGATTGGTCTCGTGTTCGCGGCGCTGATGGTGAATAATGCCCTCTCGATGATGCGCCCAAAGGCGGAAATCGCGTGGCAACCCTATAGCATGGCGTTATTGGAGCAAGCGAAGGCGGACAGGAAACCCGTACTTATCGACTTCACGGCGAGTTGGTGTCAGGCATGCGGCGAACTCAAACACTATACCTTCACCGACCCTGCTGTGGTGCAGGAGTCGGAACGGTTCGTGCGCTTGGTGCTGGACGCCACCACCGAGAGCGACCCTGCGGTGCAAGAGGCGCTCAAACGCCACGAGGTAGTGGGTCTGCCGACCGTCATCTTCATCGATTCGCAAGGCAACGAGCGGCGCGACCTACGCCTGACAGGGTTCGAAAACGCGAAGCGGTTTTTAGAGCGCATGCGTCAGGTGCGTTAGCGGTAGAGTTCGGGCGTGAACGCTTCTGGGGGCGTCTCGGCGCGGAGGCGCCGCACGGCGCCGTTGAGGGTTAACACCAGCACCCAGCCGCGCGCGCCTGAAACGCGGTCGGTCTGCCATTGGGGGTTGAACTGCCTTGCCCAGTGCCAGTGGCATTCGGACAGGGGTGTCAGCTCGCCCCATTTGCCCTCGCCATACGGAGGTCCCGCGTGCCACCAACCCAGCTGCCGCGCCACCGCCCAGTTCGGCACATAGGTATAGCTCACCCCACTGGGCAGATAGTAAGCCCCCTCCAACCGAAACGCATCGCCCAGCGTATCTTGCACCTGATGCTTCCCTTCCAGAGGGTCTACCGGGCACACAAAGATACGCGGGTCGCCCGCATAGGCGCGTATAGCGGAAAGGTACGGGGGCAGCTCCTGATAGTCGTCACGGTACATCCGCACCGCAAGCCCTACTTGACGCAGGTTCGAAATACACACCGTGCGCTGCGTGCCGCGACGCGCGCTCAACAACACAGGCAACAGAATCGCCGCAAGTAGCGCAATCAGCGCGATGACCACCAGCAACTCCATCAGCGTAAAGCCGCGAAACCGTGCCTTGCGATGCATACATACCGTTAGACGCAGGCACAAATGCGGTGTTTCAGAGCGCGATGTCCGCTTTTGAAGGGCGACTGAGTCTTATAGGGGTGGAGAGTACCTTCCTTCCTTAAAAAATCCCCCTACCGATTGGTAGGGGGATTTTTTTGAAGAACCTGAACGTCCGAGGGGTTAGAACTTGAACTGCAGTCCGACGGTGATGCCGTTCACATCGCCGCGCTGGATGCCTGCATAACCGACCGTCAGGGCAATCGGCGTGGTTCCTGCGTTGAAGTTATAACCCAGTTCCACTGCGTACGAGAACGCGGCGTCGCCACTTTTGGGGAACCCAACGCCCGCGCCCGCGCGATAGAAGAACTGCTCGTTCAGGTAGCCTGTGAAGGTCAGGTGGACAGGAATATAGTAAGTGTCGCCAGCGCCCTTGTAGCCTACTGAGGCGCCCAGATCGTAGTAGTAGCCCGAGGCGGTCGGCTCGCTGGTCTGGAAGGTGTAGCCCAAATCCACGCTGAACCAGATGTCTTCCGAGGCGTCGCGCACGCTCTTCTTGCTGGGGTAGAAAATGCCCGCGTTAATGGTGAACCCCTGCAGAGCCGAATCTTGCGCAGGAGCCGGCGTCGCCAGTGCGAGCGTCCCAATTAGCGCCGCCGCGACAGACAACAGTCCCTTGTGCATCATACAGATACCCTCCTTGTGATGTGATGGTGTGTTGCCTGAGTCACTCAAACAACACACCTAATTATACCTAACCCACAATAAATCCGTGAAGAGACTACCAGCAGATGGAGGTTGTTGTAGAGCCACAAGTGCGCTCACACACATTCACGACCGGCGTGTCGGGGATGCCAAAGAAGTCGCCGAAGCACTGCCCATGCGGATTGACCGTGTTAAACTCGCCCTCGTTTTTGGGAGTGCGGTTGTTCCAACCGGGCGGATAATTGAAGAAGTAGTAGGTGGTGGTATTGCGTTGTGGGCAGACGCCGGAGAAGTTCTGACGCCACGCAGGCGGAATATCGCCGCCGCGGGGTACGCCAAGATGATGCGACCATTTCACATGCCCGTCTAAATAGGCGATATTGCTTCCCAGATGGTGACGGGGCCAAATATCGGTCTTGAACCAGTATTCGAACCAGTAGGTGCCCGCGTTGTAGTACCAATAGCCATCGACGAGCGCAATAGTATCGGCAGGACGGGGAACATACGCCTCGTTGATGAGCTTCCCTTCGTTGCGATAGCCGATGGTGCTAATGCGACATGTGAACAAGCTGAACACGCCGTAGTTGGGCACAAAAGCAAAGTATCGGAATGTGCCTACGGCGCGGTTCGAGCTATTGCGATGCCGCAGACGCGCTTGCCAGTCCATGCCGTTGTCGGCATTGGGGTATGAGGGGCAGGTAAGTATCTCCGCGCTCTTGCGGTAGGGATGGAGCACATCAAACAGATGGACAATGAGCGTCCCCTCACCGCTAATCCCGCGCGGATACATCGCGTCGTAATCGTTTACATACATCAAAACCGACTGAATGTTTTGCCGTAAGTTCGAAAGGCATTGCGTTTGGCGCGCCTTTTCTCTTGCCTGTGCAAACACAGGGAAAAGGATTGCCGCCAGGATGGCGATAATTGCGATGACTACCAACAGCTCTATCAGAGTGAAACCTCTGTACGCAGTTCGCATGGTGTGTACCTCCAGCTGTATTATACACCATAGTTGCGTTCTGCAAGATCCCGTGAATCGTTTCGGCTGCAACCTGCCTCTAACCTCTACGGAGGTATCCGCAAGATGGTTACAGAGCGTGCAGAAGTTCGTCCTCAGACGGCGTGCGAGACCGTTGCGCCGTCGCGTTCGGTGTTGCCGCCCTGGTTGATTTGGGGCGGGATGATTGGGTTAGTACAGATCTTCGCGATAGCGACTGTACAGCCGCTGGGCGTCTCCACGGCTTATCCCCAGTTTGTGGGGTGGCTCGTGGACAAGATTGTGCCTGGATTCGCCGAGTCGCAGCCCTACCTGCAGAAAATCGGCGCGAAAATCGGTTGGGAAGTGATGCTGGTGCTCGGTTTAGCGCTGGGGGCGGCGCTTTCCAGCGTGTTGCCGGGCGGGCGCAACACGGCTGCGTGTGATCTCCCGAATGTGTTCCGCAGTTCGTGGGGGCGCGGGTTGGCGGCGTTTGTCGGCGGGTTCCTCATCCTGTTCGGGGCGCGCCTGGCAGGTGGATGCACTTCAGGGCACATGCTCAGCGGGATTGCGCAACTGGCGCTCAGTGGGTTTTTATTCGGTGCGGCGGCGTTCGCAACGGGCGTGCTGACCGCGAGCCTTTTGCTCAAACGCGCCAATGGCTCATAAGGAGGTAAATAGCGAGATGGAAACCGTACAGATTCTGGGTTTGATTACGGGTGTACTCTTTGGCTTTGCGTTGCATCGTGCAGGATTCAGCCGTTGTGGGCTGGTGATGCGTGGGCTGGCGTTCCGTGACTTCACGATGCTTAAGGTGATGCTCACGGCGATCGCAGTTGGGATGGTGGGCGCGGCGCTGCTGGCGACCTTCGCGCCAGAATATGCACACCTGAAGGTGAAATCGCTCTATGTGTGGGGTGTTCTCGTGGGCGGGTTGATCTTCGGCGTGGGGATGGCAATTGCGGGCTACTGCCCAGGCACGGCATTGATTGGCTTGGGCGGTGGCGTGCGCGATGGCGTGCTCGCCGTTCTGGGCGGGCTGCTGGGCGCGTTTGTGTTTATCCTTGCCTATCCCACGCTGGAGCCAGTGCTCATCAAACCGCTGGATTTGGGCAAGCTGACCCTGCACGAAACGCTCCATCTGCCCTACCTGCCCACTGCGCTGGTGATGGCGGCGATGCTGGGCGGTATCGTGTTCTGGTTGAATCGGCTGGAGGCAAAAGCACGCACGCAATAAACGCCGAGGTATGAACCTACCACCCCTCTCCCACAACTGGGGAGAGGGGTGATGCACCGCTACATCGCTTAGTGTTCCTGGGCTTCGCGTTCGCGCTTGTATTTCTCGATGAGCGGCTGCGCGACATTGGGCGGTGCCTCCTCGTAGTGGGAGAAACGGGTGCGGAACCGTCCTCGTCCGCGCGTGATGGAGCGCAACTCCAGCGCATAGCGGGTCATCTCGTTCATGGGCACATTGGCGTGAATCCGCTGTCTGCCGTTGCCCAGGCTCTCGATACCCAAGATACGTCCGCGCCTGCCGTTCAGGTCGCCCATCACATCGCCCGTGAAGGCTTCGGGCACATCGACCTCCACTTCTAAAATAGGCTCCAGAATCACGGGCGTTGCTTTCACCGCTGCCTCTTGAAAAGCGAGGCTGCCCGCGATGCGGAACGCCTGATCGGACGAGTCCACCTCATGGTAGGAGCCATCCACCACATTAACTTTAAAGTCCGTTACAGGGAAGCCCGCCAGGATGCCCTTTTCAGCGGCTTCGCGAATGCCTTTCTCGATGGCGGGGATGTAGTTTTTGGGGATTGCGCCGCCGACGATGCTCTCGGTGAATTCGATTCCGGAACCGCGTGGCAGCGGCTCCATGTTGATAAAGCAGTGTCCGTACTGTCCGCGCCCGCCCGTTTGACGCTTGAACTTACCCTCCACGCGCTGCACAGGGCGGCTAATCGTTTCGCGGTAGGGGATGCGCAACTCCACAGTCTCCACTTCGGTGTTGAACTTACGCTTGAGCTTTTCGATAATCACCTCCAGGTGCAGGTCGCCCATGCCCGAGAGCAGAGTCTGTCCGGTTTCTGGGTCACGTCGGGCATGGAAAGTGGGGTCTTCCTCCTGCAAGCGGGCGAGCGCAGGTCCCAAGCGGTCTTCATCGGCTTTGGACTTGGCGACAACAGCAACCGTGTAGATCGGTTCGGGCATTTTGATCGGCTCGATGGCAACGGGACGGCTCTTATCGCAGAGGGTATGCCCTGTGCCGGTCTCCTGCAGCTTCGCCACAACACCGATATCGCCTGCGCGTACTTCGGTCGTGGCGATCTGGTTCTTGCCGCGCATATAGAACACCTGTCCGATGCGCTCGTCGCGTTCTTTTTGGGCGTTGTAGACCTGCGAGTCGCCTTTGAGCGTGCCCGAGTAGACGCGGAAGAAGGTCAGTTTACCCACGAATGGGTCAGCAGTCGTTTTGAAGACAAATGCCGCTAAGGGCGCGTTGGGGTCGGGTTTGAGTTCGATGAGTTCGTCCTTGCGCAGGTCTTTGGCGATGGGTGCGGGGGCTTCGGCGGGGCTGGGCGCAAGTTCGACAATTGCCTGCAGCAGAGGAGCCAGCCCTTCGCCCAGCGCTGCGGAACCGCACAGCACGGGCACAATCTGTCCTGTGCGCACGCCCTCATGGAACGCATGAACGAGTTCCTCATCCGTGAGGGTATCGCCGCCGAGGTATTTTTCCAGCAGGGCATCATCGGTTTCGGCGGCGGCTTCCATCAGCAGCTCGCGGGCGCGTTCGACCAGCGCTTGTACATCCTCGGGGATAGGCGACGGGGTGATGTCGCGATCCTTGCCCAAGTACGCTTTCTGATGCAGCACATCGACGACGCCTTTGAACTGCGTCTCTGCGCCGATGGGCACTTGCAAGGGCACGATGCGGTTGCCGTAGAGGCTGCGGAGATGGTTCACCAGCCCGCGGTAGTCCGCCCCATCGCGCTCCATTTTGTTGACGAAGATGAAACGGGGCAGTTTCCGCGCCTCGCAGAGCTCCCAAGCGTTTTCGAAGCCGACCTCCAACTCCGCCTGAGCGGGTGCCACCAGCACGACGGCATCCACCACTTGCAAAGTGTTATAGAGCTCGCCGATGAAATCGGGGAAGCCGGGCGTGTCCAGCAAGTTTATCTTATACCCGTCCCACTCGATGGGCAGTAATGCCGTGCTGAGGCTGATTTTACGGCGCTGCTCTTCGGGGTCGAAGTCCGAGGTCGTGTTGCCCGCTTCAATCGTGCCGATTCGGTCGATATGTCCCGCTATATACAGTAGGTGCTCGGCGAGCGTC
>NKPV01000258.1 GCA_002254605.1 Armatimonadetes bacterium JP3_11 | reverse complement strand
GTCCCTGCGCTTCTAAATTCGGCGTCTCTATCCACAACCAGCCCCCAGGTTTCAGGAGCCGATAACACGCCCGCAGCACCGCGCGAGGATGATGGACATGCTCAATCACATGGTTCATCGTAATCCCCTCAAACGCCTCGCGCTCGGTTTCCAGCATTTCCAGCCCGCCTAAGTGAACCGTTAAGCCTCTCGCGCGGGCGACCTCGACCGCTTTGGGGTCGGGTTCCACGCCGATAGCGTGCCAACCGGCGCGGGTTGCAAACTCCAGAAAATCGCCGTTGCCGCAGCCCACATCGAGCAGTCTGCCCTTGGGATGTTTGGGCAGGTGGCGTCCCCCTGCGTCCAATAAGGCGCGATAATCGGGCATAAGCCTTGCGACCAGAATGCCCAGCACGCTGGCAGGTCGCTCTCGCATGCCGAATCGGTAGTTCCGATAGCCGTTGCCCAACATGCGCCGTACCTTGCCTATGAAGCTCAGTTGCCCGTAGGGGGGAGGCGTCGCATATGCGTGGGTGTAATACGCTTCATACAGCCTGCCGACAGCCTCTGGCGTCGGGCGCGGGTTGAAGTAGCCCGAGCCACACGCGGCACAATGATAGAAATCCCACGCACCTGGCGTGTTGGGATACACCTTATCGCGCAAACCCCGATACAAAACCGCCTGCCCCGACGATGCGTCGCACACGGGGCAAGCGGTCAGCGATTCCAGTTCGGTCGCTTTCCAATCGTCCATACAGAGGGCTTAGGTTCCCTCTTGCCACGAGTCGAGATACTTTGCCTGCTCGTCGGTCAGCGTATCAATCTGCACGCCCATCGCCTGCAGTTTGAGCTGCGCGACCTGTGCGTCGATCTCAGTAGGCACGGGGAATACCTCTTTCGGGAGCTGGTGGTGGTTGTTGACGATGTATTCCACGCTCAGAGCTTGGTTGGCGAAACTCATATCCATCACGGCGGCGGGGTGCCCTTCGGCGGCGGCGAGGTTGATAAGGCGTCCTTCGCCCAACAGGTAAAGGCGTCGCCCATCGCCGAGCTGATACTCGTCTACAAAGGCACGCACGGTGCGTTTACTCGTCGCCATACGCTCCAACGCGGGAATATCGATCTCTACATTGAAGTGTCCTGTGTTGCAGACGATGGCGCCCGACTTCATCACGCGGAAATGCTCCTCGCGCAGCACATGGTAGTTGCCCGTGACGGTGATGAAGATGTCGCCTTCCTGAGCGGCTTGGGT
>NKPV01000216.1 GCA_002254605.1 Armatimonadetes bacterium JP3_11 | reverse complement strand
GATTGCTGCTGCGTGCGTTTGGCGGCGACGACGGCGCTTTGGACGGCGTTGCGCACCACCTGTTCGCGTCCCTGCAGGTAGCCGCCCACCATCGCCAGTCCCAGCAATGGGGCGATCGTGAGCAGCGCCAGCGCCGTGAGCATGTGTATCTCGTGCGTCCATAAGGAAGGCAGCAGATAGAGCGTGTATCCGAGCAATGCTGTGGGCAAGGTCAAGAGCAGGAGCAGCACCAGCCCGCCCAGCCGCGCCGCACGCCTTGCCTTGACGGCGTCCCAATCGAAGAGGTAGTAGAGCTCGCTAATGGCGCGGCTCACCCCCCACACGGCGCGATACCACAGCAACATCGCCAGCATGCCCCCAAGTGAGGCAACCCAGAATGCCAGCGTTTCCCAGTCGCCCACGGGACGCCCTGCTGCGACCAGGAGTACTTGCCCGATAGCAATCCCGATGAGGATGGGCGCGAGCCAGTGCAGCCAGTATGGGATGACTAACGCTTGGTTGGTAGGCAGGTGCGCCGTGTGCGCCGCCTCTTCAGGCGTAAGCGGTTCGATGGGGTCAGGTGGCTTCGCAGTCACTTCAGACTGGGGATTGCTGGTGAGTGCAGATTCCTGTGAAGAGGGCTCACCTCGATCTGCGGTATCGGTCTCTGTATCCGAGTGTTGTGGCAAGAGCCTCGCCCACAAAGGGGTCCTATGCCTTTGTGAAGGGGGTTGGGGAAACGATGACGCCGTTGCTGCTGTGTTAGGTTGCCCATGGGCGTTTTGGGACGGGGCATCCGATGCGATCGACCCCGTTGGTTCGATTTGCCCTTCGGTGATTGGCTCCACCTCGTCAGGCAGTCCTATCCCTAGCAAGGGGTCGCCGCGCAAGGTGATGCCTGCTAATCCCGCGCGACGATACGCCTCGGCGTCGGCGGCGTTCAGCTCCTCTTGGAGGCGATCTATCTTGGCTTGCCAGCGCTGGCGAATCGACTCCATTTGCGCCATAATTTGCTGTCGTCGCTCGTACACCTCGCGGTTGTACGCTTCATCGTCTTGCCGTCGCTGGGCGTATGCCGTAATCTCCTGTTCACGCGCTTGGCAGTAGTTCTGCAACGCGGTGCGCGCCGCCTCATACTGTGGACGAAGGAGTTCCGCTTTGAGCATATTCACCTGACGCAGCACCTCGTACAGACCCGTCCACTCACTCTGTTCGAACGGGACATCGCGGAAGATGGGTTCGCGCCTATCCCAGCGGGGGTCGCCATTCATATGACCGTTTTGTTCGAACACTGATCTCACTTCCCGTATGCATGATACCTAATTACCGTTTTACTGAGATTTGTTGTGCGAGTTGGGATGGCGATGGGCTTTGTCGCCGCGGTGTGTCTGTGCGTAGAAGCCATTTCAAAACAGGCGCAGCTCACCCCCGTTGGCTTGGTCAAACCGGGCGATAAGGCTGGGGTCGTCATTTGTTGGGCTATTCACGCGCGGGCTGACAGGGTAAGCAATGAGCAGATCGTCGGGCGCGGGGCGCAACAGAGCCTCCAGCGTATCCAGAGGCGTGTCGGGGTTCAACCACGCGTCGTAGGCGTCTGGCGGCAGCACGACCGCCATGCGCGAGTGCAGGGGTTGTATTGTGGCGTTCGCGTCGGTGGTGATCATCGTGCAGGTTTCCAGTTCGCTGCCGTCGGGGCTGCGCCATGTTTCCCACAAGCCTGCTAACCCGATGGGTTGGTCATCGGCGGGGCGGACGAAATAGGGCTGCTTGGTGCGTCCGACCTTTTTCCACTCGTAGAAGCCGCTCACGGGCACGATACAGCGGCGGTAGCGGTAGGCGTTGCGGAAGGCGGGCTTCTCGCGCAGGCTCTCGGCGCGGGCGTTAATCATCCGGTTGCCGATGCTCACATCCTGCGCCCAGCTGGGCACTAAGCCCCACACAAAATGCGTCCACTCGCGGGTCTTCGCCTCTCGGTTGTAGCGCAGGGCGAGCACGGGCTGGCTGGGGGCGATGTTGTAGCGTGGGGCGATGGGATGCGGTACGGGCGTTCCGAACCGCCACGCCAGCTGCTCGCCGTCAGCGTACAGCGCGAATCGTCCACACATCGCGTTTCACTCCAATCGCTCCCCGACTTGGGGACGGTAGCCATTCACGAAGGCACGAATATCCATGCGGGGTCGGCTTTCAGGTTGCACTTCCAGCAGGCGCAGCACGCCCTCGCCACAGGCGATGAGGAAGTTGTTGGGATCGGCGGAGAAGATTGTGCCCTCACCCCCCTTGCCCCCCTCTCCCACCGCGTGGGCGATGGGGGGGATTGTGCCCGCGCTGCCCGCTCCCACGGCGTCGGCGAGGGGGGAG
>NKPV01000191.1 GCA_002254605.1 Armatimonadetes bacterium JP3_11 | reverse complement strand
GGGTAATCCACCGTTTCAGCGGCAGGTTCGGACGACGGCGCACCTTCGGCGCACCCACTGTGCGAGGCATAACACCCCTATTATACCAACTTAGGGCAGTTTTGATTGTATCCTGGTCGCTCCCCACGCGATCAGCACGACATCGAACAGCGTCTTGCCCAGTTGGGGGAGATACATATAGTGTTCGAAAAAGTGCAGGAATGCCATCGGCAGGAATGTAAGCGCGTGCCACACCAAGGCGCCGCCCAGCAGCGCACGATTGCGCCAGAAGGCTCCGAGTACGCCCAGATAAAGTAGCGCCCCAACAAGATTGTCCCACCCTTGCTTGTCTACCAGCAGAATCTCCAGATTCCCGCCTACCGATGCCCAGTACTGCCACTGCCCTGCAGGTGGGATCAGCTCTGTGAGATAGGCGCTGAGAGGACCTGTGAGGCTGCTGCGGAGTTGTTGCTGCTGGTAGCGTGTGGGTTCTGTAGGGAGCAGACTAACGCGCAGAGTAAGGACCAGTATGCCCACCAACGCGACTGTACCGAACGCTTTCCAGCCCCACGCGCCCCATTCCCGACGACGCCAGAACGCCAGCGCCCCCACGATAGGAACAAGCATTATCGGCTGTTCGTAGCTGCCCAGCGCCAGCAGATAGAACACGCCACCCAACCCCAGCCATCCCCCGCGTCGTTCCGACGCGCCGCGCAGGAGCCAATAGACCGCCCACACGCTGAACATCGTGCCCAGCAACGCTGTGCGCGAGGGTACCCAGATAATCAGGCGCGTGTAGTGCGTTTCTAAAAGCCGATCAAATCCCCAAAAAAGGGCGCCGATAGCAAGAAACAGCAAAGCCCACTGTCGGCTTGGGTCGGGAGAGGGTTCGCGTACCTCAGTAGGGGATGCGAGGTCTGTGCGTTGAGCCAGAGGCTTACCCCTCTGCGCGAAGCGAGGAATCTGCAGCCCGTGTCGGAAGCCGATGAACAGCGTCGCCACGGCGACAAACCACCAGGTAGACCTGTTCCCCAACCAAGCGGTAAGCCCCGTTTGCTGCAGACTGAGCGCGACCGCGACACCCAACGCGAGCCAGTTGGGGGATGGGTACTGCGCGAGGCGAGCATACGCCCGCACGAGAAAGAACGCCCCCAGCGCGGTGAGAATCATCAATAGCCAGTTCGTGAGCCGAAACCCCCACGCCGCTTCCCCATACAGAGTGTAGTCAAGAGCAATCGAGAAACTGGAGATCGGGCGGTAGAACCCGTTTTCCAGTAGCCAGTCGCCAACGAACCAGCGCCACGCGCCTGTCAAACCGCCTGCGTCGCGCACGGCATTCAGCATCACCGCCGTATCACTGTCGGCGCGCAGGGGGGTAGGGTGCAACACTTGGGGCAGGGCGAACGCATGCAGAAGCACTATCGCTCCCAGCGCGCCCCAAACGCTCCCACTACTTGCTTTGCTTGAAGAAGTTAGCGTTCTTTTCAATATAGTGGCGCCATTCGGGGGGCACTTCCGTGTCCGCATAGATGGCGTTCACGGGGCACTCGGGCTCACATAACCCGCAATCGATGCACTCATCGGGGTTGATATAAAGCTGATCTTCGCCCTCGTAGATGCAGTCGACCGGGCAAACAGCAACGCACGACTTGTCCTTCACACCGATACAGGGTTCCGTGATAACGTACGGCATAATGATAGCCTCCTGCAATTAGGATACCCGATGGTCTACCGAAGGTGGGGTTCATCGCGATAGCGTTCCAGAATGCGCTGCGCTACATCGCGTAGCATGTCGGGCAGCTCTTTACCGCGCACGGGCTGGGTCGGTTGTTGATACAGGGGCGAGCCTGCGTTGACCCAGCCTCCTTGCGCCAGATACTGGAGCGAGCGGTAGGCAGGATGATCGCGACCGAGTTTGATCGTCGGTTGGGTCTGGAAGCGCGTTTTGCCGATGGGCGCGCCGATTTGCGCACGCATCTGGGCGTCCAACCGTTGCACATAGAGCGCCAACATCTGCCCCACCTGATAGCGCGGCATCGGCTTTCCAGCGCTGAAACGGGGAGGTATCGCACCGCGTGATTTGAGTTCCTTCAACGCTGCATGCGCCCACGCAGGATGTTTCCCTGCTAATTGAACCTCGCCGGCGCTGGCAGTGCTAATGGGTTTTTGGAACGCTTCCGTGAGTCCCCGCTCTAAGTTCACGATAAACTCCGCCGTCAGTACGGCGACCTCGTAGCCTGTGAGCGGTTCTTCATAGGCGGAGGTGGGTTTCGGCGGCGGCGCATGGAAGTTCGGTTGGCGTTGTGGCGCTTGCGCCCAAAATAGACTCAACAGCAGTAGGTTCAACCCTACTGCGCGTAGCAGTGCAAAACGGTTCATACCCGTAATTATGGCAGATAGGTGCGCCAGAAATAGTTCATGGAGGATTCTTAAACGGCACAACGAACCTAATAGGCGCGATGTATCTGCTCGGTATTGATATCGGCACTTCTGGCGTGAAGGCGCTGCTTATAGATCGGTCGGGCAAGGTCGTCGCCAGCGCGAGCGAGTCTTATCCGCTCTTCACGCCGCAGCCCTTGTGGGCAGAGCAGGAGCCTGACGACTGGTGGCACGCCACCTGCAAAGTGGCGCGGCGCGTGCTGGGGGATTCGGGAATTGCCGCGTCCGAAATTCAGGGCGTGGGGCTAAGCGGTCAGATGCACGGCTCCGTGTTTCTGGATGAAAACGGCGAATCGATACGCCCTGCGCTGCTTTGGTGCGACCAGCGCACCGCCGCCGAGTGTGCGTGGATTACCGAACGCATCGGCGAGCGGAAGGTGTTGGAAACAACCCTCAACCCTGTGCTGACGGGGTTTCAAGCGGGCAAGATTATCTGGCTGCGTCGGCACGAGCCAGAACATTACGCGCGCGTGAAGCAAGTGCTGCTCCCCAAAGATTTCATCCGCTATCGCTTGACGGGCGAGTCGGCGACGGAGGTTTCCGACGCTTCGGGAACCGCACTGTTCGATGTGCCTCGGCGTGACTGGGCATACGAGATGCTCGAGGCGTTGGAGTTGCCGCGCGCATGGTTCCCCAAGGTGTATGAGTCGCCTGAGATTACGGGTCGGATTACGGCGCAGGCGGCGCAAGCGACCGGTTTGGCAGAGGGGACGCCTGTTGTAGGGGGCGCAGGCGATCAGGCGGCGGGGGCGGTCGGCGTCGGGG
>NKPV01000052.1 GCA_002254605.1 Armatimonadetes bacterium JP3_11 | reverse complement strand
TTCCGACCAAACCTTGTCATGGAAACCGTCCTTCGAATGAGAGTGTTCAGGTAGAAAACTCTCAGTGGCGGGAATTAGCTGGTACACTGACTATCGATGCGCAAATGGCAGCCGATCTTCGCGCAATAGGAATCAATGTGAGCGCAGGGATTACTCTGAATGTGTATGCCGAGTGGCGTCGTGTCGCAAGGTTTAGAATGGTGGATTGTTATCAGTGTGAAAATGGAGCGTGGCGATGGATTGGTTCGCGTGTGGAATATGAGAGTTGCACCTATTTAGAGGGGTACACCCCACCCTGGATATGTCAAGCGATAGAGTCGAGCGTTTTGCAGGGCTTCTTATGTCCCAAAGACCCGATTTATGATAGAAGCTGTGTTTCTATTGGTCAATGTCCCTGTCCACCCAATACCCCTGTTATCGTGGGAAGGGGCTACAATCCGTGCTCCAAAATGACGGGTGAATAAGGTCAGGTCTTCTCCGAGGCAAAGGAACCTATCCAAAAACAGGAGAGAACAGTGCGCGGCGCCACCTTTTGTGGCTGGCGCACCACGCCTATGATGCCCTGCGGCGGTGGTGGCGTCAGGAAGCGCAATACTACGCGCACACCGTGCCGATGGTCATGGAGGAGGAAGCGAGGGCGGGAATTGGAGTTAGAAGATGCGGCGGCGCAGCCAGCGGTGTTGGAGGTATTGGAGTGGGTGTTTTGTGCGCAGGTATGGGAATGTTTATCGCCATCACAAAATCCCCCTGTTAGGCGGTACAATTACACAGAATCGCCGTCTAAGAGAACAGAGGCGCACTTATGGGCAAAACGCTGCACTGCCCCGAATGGGAGGAGAAGCTAAGTCTTTATGTGGACGGGGTGTTGAACCCGTTCGACGAGAACGCGGTGACGGCGCACCTGTCGCGTTGTGAGTCGTGCCGTGCGACGGTGTCCTTGTGGCAGGCAGTGGGTCAGGGCGTGCGTCGGTTGCCGCGCGAGTTGCCGCCGCCTTACTTGCGGGAGCGGATTTTGGCGTCCACCACGCGCCGTCGTCGTTTTTCTCGTCATCCGCTTCTTGGCTGGCGCGTGTTGGCGCCTGCGCTGGGCGTCGCGCTCTTGCTTGCTTGGCTCACGCTGCCCCATCCGCAACCTACGCAAGAGGCGTTCGTTCGTGTCCCCACACAGCGCGTGCAGGCGACCATCCCCGCTCCCGTTGCGCCAATGCAAAACGCGGTTCAGGAGTCTGTTCCCTCTGCACCGCTGGTGATTGTTTTGCAGTCTGCACCGTCGTATCGCACTACCTCTCCGTCGCCGCGTTGGCTTGCGCAGACACGGCTCAGCCCCGCGCCCAGCCTCCCGGAACCGTCGCCGACCGCCATCATTGTCGGAGACCCCACGCCGCGCTTCACACCGACGGAATCTACCACGCCCGTCATCGTCACGGAGATTGCCGAGCCCAGTGAGCTAAACCCAAACACCACCCCGACCGAAGCGATTACTGTGAGTGCACCTGCGCGCCCTGCGACCACCGCGACTCGTGACTTGAGCAACTGGCTGCAGCAACTCAATCAGCAACTGCGCGAAGAGGATCGACAACAGATTTCGGGTACAACGCGCCACGAAACGAACGCGCGACGCTTTTTTGTGCCGATTGTCACGGTAGATTTGAAATAAAAGGCTCTTATGAGACGCTTCGCGCTGGTGGGTCTGTTGGGACTTGCGCTGAGTGGTTTGGCGCAAGAGAGTGCGGCGCCGCTCTTGGATTTGAACGGCGCGGCGAAATCGACTGCGCCTACCGCCTCGCAAGTGGTCGGTGAAGCGACGGCAGACCTTTTACCAGGCAACGGCACACGCGGCGGCTATATGACCCGCTATGCCCCCGTGATCCCCCACTCGGAATCGGTCTATGTGGACGGTAAACGCCTCCAACGCAACTTAGATTATTGGATTGACTATGCTTCAGGAAGTATCGCTTTCACGCAGCCTGTGGGACGCATCTCCACGATTCAGGTCTACTATCGATATGACCCTACAGGCAAGCGTGAGAGTGTGGTGGGGGCGCTCCCTATTCTTGCGCTCTCGTTCGGACAAGGCGGCAACCTCAGTGCGCTCTATATGCCCGGCGTCACAGAGACCACCAAAGAAGGGGTGGCTTATCGCCTGAGCGCGTATGGGGTGCAAAATGCGCTGCGTTTTGGGGGCGGGGGCAGTTTGCAGGGCTACTTCTTTATTGGCTCACGCGAGGCAATCCACGCCTACGCCGCGCCGAACGCTCCAAACGCCTCACGCGCCCAACTTGCCCCGTCTGAATCGGCGCAGTTTCTCGTGCAGCGACTGCAGATGAACGCCGGCGCGCTCCAAATTCAGGCAAACTATCAGGACATCGGCAAGGGATTCTCCGCGCAAAAGATGCTCGGCATGCAGAGCGGGCTGGATGCGAACCAAATCGCTGCATGGGAGCGCGAGAAAGGCATCAAACGCTACGACTACGCAATCGGGCTGAACATGGGGGGCGCGTCGCTGCAACAGTCGCAGTTACGTATTCAGGATGAGAAGGGCGACATCAAGCAAGAGAGTTGGCAGTTTAAGAGTAACTGGCTAAACCTGAACTGGACGCAACGCGAAGCCGCCGCCGAGTTCCAACGGTTCAAAGACTTGGGCGACTCGCAAAAGGAGGACTGGCAACGCGAGCGCGGCTTAGTGCGCGAGCAACTCGGCTCCAGTCTCCAGTTCGCGCCCAGCAGCACGCTGAAGTGGGATCAGCTGTTGCTGAAGCAAGGCGCAGCGCGCCTGGAACGCGATGTCTATGCACTGGAAACCCCCTGGCTGAAAGCCTCGCGCATGCAGCAGCGCGTGGGCGAGGGGTTCACGCGCTTCGGCGACCTCGCGGAAGCCGATAAAGGGCAACTCGCGCGTGAAGTGGGCATGAGCCGCGACCACACACACATCGAGATCACCCAGCCCAACCTTAAACTGGCAGCCTCCGAACAGGAAATCCGCTCGCCCACGGGACAACTGGAGCGCGAAAGCATCCGAATTGAGACCTCAACTGTCGTGGTGGAGCATACGCACCGTGCCGTATCGCCCGAATTTGGCAAACTGCCCAACCTCGCGCCACAAGAACATCAGCAGCTGGTGGAGGAGGTGCGCCAGTTCCACGATACTGCGAACGCCGTGCCCTTTGACCCCAACCACGACCTGCCGCTGCTGATGCGCGAGCAGGGCTTGGAGCGTACTCTGCAACGGGTGGAGGTGAAACCGTCCCAATCGATAAGTTTGCAGATGCGTCGCTATGAGACCGCGAACCGTGCGGGCGAGGGCGAACTCAAGGGTGTGCAGTGGCAACTGCGCACCCCAAATGTGCAACTGCGCCTGCACGAGCGCAATATCAGCCCTACCTTCGGACGCCTGCGCGACCTCACCCGCATCGAGCAGATGCTCTTTCATAATGAGCAGGGCATCCACCGCTTCGACTGGGATGCTGCCATCACCACGAAACAGTTCGGACTGGCGTTCTCGCAGATGCGTGTGCGCGAAATCGGGGCAGGGCTCTACCGCATGAGCGCGCGCCTCATCCACCCCCTGCTGGAACTGCATTATCATCAGCGTCAAGTGGACGCCGACTTCGCACGGGCGCACGACCTCGCCGACCCCGAGCGCGACTTCTTCGCCCAGCTGCGCGGCTATAACCAACACGACTGGACAGCGAAACTGCGCCCCACGCAGAACCTCCAACTGGAACTGTTCGGATTCGGCGCACGCAACCCGCTGGAGGCGATTGACAACCGCCGTCAACGCTATCGATTCGTGTGGCAGCCATTCAAAGCCCTCACTCTCGGACGCCAACAGGACGAGTACGAATCGGACAAAATCATCGAGCGGCTCTACCAAGACGAATACGAGCGCAACGATTTGCAATACCAACTGGGCTGGGGGCAGCTGAACGCATATCAAGAGCGGCGACGCATCGGCGGTACACTGGCGAACCCGCTCTATCAAGACACCGAGTTCTGGCGATTCAACACCGCCGCGATTCGGAACCTGAATCTCGCGCTGGAGGAGCGGCGCACCAACGCCACTGGCATGCCCAGCGAGCGCTATCGGCACTACCAGACCGCCTACACGCTCAACCCGCGCACGAAGCTCCAGTTTGCCCACATGGAGGCGAACCGCGACGGCGCGCCCGACGAAAGCGCCCAGCAAGTCGGGCTGGAGTACGCGATTACGCAGAGCGCAAAACTCACCTTCTCCGAGACGCGCAACGCCAAAGAGGGCGCAAACGGCAGTCGCGTGCTTTCTGCCGGGCTGACCCAGACCGCTTTTGGCATCTTGAGCATCGGCGGCGCGTACCAAGAACAGCGCGTCGACCGTACCAACACCCGCGCCCAGAGCCAAGTGGTCATCCAGAGCGCGAAACCGTTCCACTTCCTCGGCTTGCAAGAGTTGCAGTTCGATTTCCGCTACGGCGCGCTTGCGGACCGCGGCGCGTGGCAGCAGGAGAATAAGCACTTCACGGCGCAAGCCGTCGCCCTGCGCCACAAACTGGCTGGCGGCTATGTGGGACTGTATGTGCCCGGACAGGGACGCGCCGTCGACCGCTACTATCAACTGGAATCGCCGCCCCACCCGCAGCTTGCCTACCGCCTCCATTATAAAACTCGCACCTACCAAGACGGCAGGCTGTTTCTGGTGCGCAATTACAATATCTCCTATAAGCTGGACGGTCGGCTCACCCTCACGCATGAGTTCCAGACGCACCCCGAGCAGGCAAACGCCAATGTTGTGTTGGGCAGCGTGCTGCAGCCGACAGGCTTCTCGGCATGGGGTATGGAGTGGCGTTGGACGCCGCGCATCTTCCTGCGCGGCGACTATCGCATCGAGTGGAACGACCAACAGAATCGGCGCACCCGACGCGGCGGTCTCACCCTCAGCGCGAACCAAAGCGACAACCTGCAATACAGCGTGGGCTATCGTGTGGATGCGGAACGGTTTGGCGAGCGCAACGGCATCGCGCATACCTTCTTCCTCTCCACCGAGCGCAAACTGGACTCGGAAAACTTCCTGATGTTCGGCTTTCAGTGGACGCACTACGAACGCCGTCCCGACCCCAGCATCCCACGCGACCAGCAGCGGCTGGTGCTGGAGTGGCGCAAGCCGTTTTAGCGCCCTTACACCTCAACGCGCAACGCGGCGGCAGGAGGCATCTTCGCCGCACGAATCGCAGGCAAAATCGTGGCGACGACCGTCACCACCACGCCCACCGCCATCGCCTGACCCAACAGAAACAAAAGCTCAATCGGCGTCGCGGCGCTGAATACACCTGAACCTAAGCGGAACAGATTAATCAAAAATACCAGACCCCAGCCGACCAGAAAGCCGATCACCGAAGCGACGACCCCCAGCATGCCCGACTCCAGAAAGAACAGCTTCACTATGAACGAGTCGAGGGCGCCCAAACACTTCATCGTGCCGATTTCCTTGTAGCGTTCGGTGACCGCCATCAGCATCGAGTTCGAGATACCGACGGTGGACATCAGAAGACTCATAACCACGAGCCAGTTTTGGCGTGTGGCGGTTTCCAGGGCGGCGGGGTCGTTGGGGTTCAAGGGTGGGGCGTAGAGCGCTGCAGCGCGCACCGCCGTGAAAAACGCAATCCCGAGCATCACACCCGCCGCGGTAATCAACGCCCGCAGGAAACGCACGCGTATATTCAGCAGGCTAATCCGAAACGCTACCGAGAGCGGTAGCTGCACCTGCTTGCGTATCGCGCCATGTTCCGAATTCATCGCCCTCATAGCCGTTTCTTCGAGTACGCAATAAATCCGCGCCGCGAAAGCGTATTCAGAAAGGCAAACAGCGAGTACTCCGCCTCGCGCCGCTCTAACTTATACTGTTGCGTCAGTCGCTGGGCAATCGCATCGACATTGTGCCGACCATCACACAGCGACCACACCGTGCTGCCGATTTCGTCGAGTTCGATTCGATGTTCGCGGGGCAGCCTGAAAATCCTGCTGAGCCAACCGAAAAGCCCACGCGGTTTGATGGGCACGATCAAGATGCAAACGCCGTCTTCCCGTTGTTGGTACTGGACGACCGCGTTGCGCAAGGGGTAGAGCCGCAGCACTTGCTTGCGATCTACCTGGGGCGGCGTGTTGCGCCGAAAGAGGCGTTTCAGCAGCATACTGTGCGCACCATCACCTCCTCGATGAGGTTCGAGCGGAACGGCGAGTAGTGTTGAATGTGGAACACGGCGTTGCGCTCCCGACAGAACCATGCAACCGCGCGAACACGCCACGCGGGGAGACGCCATCGTAGCGGAGAGGTGATGCACTCGGTGATGAGCGCGCCCCCACCGAGCCGTGTGCTTAGGTGGACGCCGTGGTCGTTCTCGCTCCAGGTGAACGGCTCGCGTTCGCCCCGCCAACCGCGCCAGCGCAACCAGTAATCCACCCACTCGGTGAACTCGTAGCCTTTCATGAGTTGCTCCGCGCGAGCGACCCGCTCGATCACTAAACGCTCGTGTCGACGGCGCAGCGTCAGGCGTGTTTGCCCCGTCAGCACTTGCGATTGTTCCAAACGGAACGCAGCGGGCGCGGCGGTCTGCAGTCCGTAGAGGCTCCACTCGACCCAGCCGTCTTCGTCGGGCGCGACGCGCACACTCTCGAAAATCGGACGGGCGATTTGGAACAGCGCCTCGTGCCGCGACGCCGAACGCAGTTGCATCAGCACAATCGTGTGGTGTTCGGGATAGCGTTGGATGCGTCCGACGGCGCGCTCGTCCGCACGCCAGCGAAACTCGATGCAGTTTTCATCGACGGGGTGGAGCGTGCCTGTAAATGTAGGTCGTGCGTGCCGCTTCGCGCGCTCTACGGTTCTCAGGAACTGTTGGAGCACATACTGCAGGTCGGTTGCGCGGCGCGAGCGGGTCCACTTGAGGTCTAGCTCAGTGTTGTGAGGCGAGCCGACTTGCATAAAGCCATCGCGCCATTCCCCCGAATACCCCTTGAAAAACCAGTCTGGTGGCGCATTCACACGAATGCCCTGCCAGCCGATGAGCGTCGGCAAGGCAGGGGAACTGTGTGTAAGATCTGTGGATGGGCGTGAGTGCCCGTGCCCCGTGCCTGCCTGACTACCCGTATTCACTTCTGCGTCTGTTCCGCCTCGTCTTCAGTACGGGTCGCGCGGCGGAACTCCGTGAGGGCTTCCCCGATCGATCGCGCCAGCGCAGGCAAGCGTGATGCCCCAAACAGCACCAGCACGATGAGCAGAAGAATCATCCACTCTTGCGTACCCATATATCCCAGAATCGGCATGCTTGGTTCTCCTCCAGGCGATAGTATACCCCATTACACGACTGTTTGTGCCATCGGGATACGGAGAGGGGAGCGTTGGGGCTATAATAGTGGGTGGAATGCGCGAATCGGGATTCGATATTCAGCGGGTGATTGAACTCATCGCCGACCGCAAAATCGAAGAGGCGATGCAAGAGGGCAAGTTTGACGACCTGCCGGGGAAGGGGAAGCCGCTGCCGTTAGATGAAGAGTGGTTCGCCCCGCCCGAGATGCGCCCAGCGATACGGCTGCTCAAGAGCGCGGGGGTGCTGCCCGACTGGTTAGAACGCGCCCGCGAGATCGAACGCCTGCGCGAAGACGCTCAACGCCTATGGCGCATCGCCGAACGCGAGTATCCGCGCGCTTGCCAACTTGGAGCGGAACGGTTCCACGAGTGGCGCGAGAACAGCTGGCAACGCATCCTCACCGTGATGCAGCGCGTGAATAGCCTCATCTTAGCTTATAACTGCAGCGCCCCCACCAACGCGACCCCGCAAATCCCGTTCCAAATTGAAACGGAGCAGAACCGATTTTATACTGTGTTTGTGCTGGAACACAGCGAGGAGTACCCCACAGGCGCGGAATGACCCCTCCGATCATTCCGCGCAGGGCAGGGTACTGAGCTGCGGAACGGAAGTTTTACATCAGTGGCGTCTTGCCCGGGATCGGCACAGGGTCTTGAGGCGCTGGCGAGTCGTAGTTGAGATTCATCACGCGCTCCACCAGATTCAGTTTGGAATTCATCGCCGCCTCCCAAGTCACAATCTTGCCCGTGTAGGCGGACATGCGCCCCATAATCGCCGTGAGGGTACTTTCGGCGATGGTGCGCGTCTCGTTGATGGGATTGCCGTTGCGGATGCTCTCGATCAGCACGCGATGCTCCTCCACATAGGGGTTGAGCCACTGCTTGCCGGGTTCCCAGGTCTCCTTGCCGCGTACATAGAAGTTCGTGAACTGCTCCATCAGCGCGGTTCCTTCGGCGCCCACCACAAGGTTGGACACCCGATAGGCGGTGTTATCCATCTGGCGGCACATCGCCAGCACTCGAACGCCGTTGGGATATTCGTACTCGATGGCGAAGTGGTCGTACACATCGCCATATTCGGGTGCGGTGCGCACCTGCCTACCGCCCATCGCCATCGCGCGAGTGGGGACGCTGCCCATCACCCAGTTCATCACATCGAGATTGTGGACGAACTGCTCCACGGGCTGGTCGCCTGCCAGCCAAGTGTAGAAGAGCCAGTTGCGCAGTTGGTATACCATATCGCTCCAGTCGGGCTGTCGTGGTTGGGGAGCGGGACTGGCGGCGTTGTAGTAGGCGTAGGCGGCGCGAATTGCGCCGATATGCCCTGCACGAATGCGCTCAATCACGCCCTGATAGCCCGGATGCCAGCGATACTGTGTGCCGGGCATCACGCCGAGCCGCTTCTGCGTGGCGATTTCGTCCCCGCGCAGCACCATCCGCACGCCTTCGGGACACACCGCGACGGGCTTTTCCATAAACACATGCTTGCCCGCCTCCATCGCCGCCAGGAAGTGCACCGGGCGAAACGCTGGGGGCGTGCACAGCAGCACCAGATCGATCCCGCTCTCCAGCACCTTTTTGTAGGCGTCGAACCCCAAGAAGCGTCGTTCGGGGGGCACCTGCACGCGCTCGGCGAACTGCTCTTTGAGTCCCTCATAACTTGCGTTCAGGCGGTCTTCAAAAATGTCGCCCATCGCCCAAATCACTGTGCCCGGATCGGCGCGTAGGCAGTCGATGGCGGCTCCCGTGCCGCGTCCCCCGCAGCCCACCAAACCGACTTTGAGGGTGTCGGAACCCTGCGCGTGGGCAAACTGCGCAATCGGCAACACGCTCAGCGCAGCGCCTGCCTTCAGAAACTCCCGCCGTGTGATGGTGTGGTTCATAGTTCGCGTGGTTCGCCCTGAACGCACCGATTCCTGCAGAAGGGGTATACTTCTTTCGCCTATGACCTTTCAGGAGCTGCTCTTTCGGTTGGAACAGTTCTGGGCGGACTACGGATGCCTGGTGTTGCAGCCGTACGATGTGGAAGTGGGCGCGGGCACGATGGCGCCTGCGACGACCTTGCGCGCTCTGGGTCCCGAGCCGTGGTATGTGGCGTATGTGCAGCCCAGCCGCCGCCCCGCCGATGGACGCTACGCCCGCAACCCGATGCGACTACAACATTACTATCAGTATCAAGTGATTCTCAAGCCCTCGCCCGACGATGTCGTGGATGTCTATCTGGAGAGCCTGCGCGCGGTGGGGATCGAACCCCGCGAGCATGACATCCGCTTCGTGGAGGACGACTGGGAAGCCCCCACGCTGGGCGCCTCGGGCGTCGGGTGGGAAGTGTGGCTCAACGGCACGGAAATCACCCAGTTCACCTACTTCCAGCAAGTCGGCGGCATCGAGTGCGACCCCGTCTGCGCGGAAATCACCTACGGTCCCGAACGACTCGCCATGCTGCTTCAAAAGAAAAACAGCGTGTGGGAACTGGAGTGGAGCCGCGGAGTCTCTTATGCGGATGTCGACTTCCAATCCGAACTGGAGCATAACTACTATAACTTTGAGCATGCCGACACCGAGATGTTGTTCAAACTGTTCGAGATGTACGAAGCCGAGAGCGCACGCATCGCGGAGTTGGGCTATGTGCATCCCGCGTTCGACCTCGCGCTCAAATGCTCGCACATCTTTAATTTGCTCGATGCGCGTGGCAGTATCTCGGTCACGGAGCGGGCAAGCTACATTCAGCGTATTCGCGCGCTCTCGCGGGCGTGCTGCCTAAAACACCTCGAAAAGCGCGAAGCCGAAGGGTTCCCCCTCTTGCAGAAAGAGTGGCGTGTGGGGCTCAAAAGCAAAGCCGCGACGCGCCCGCTATAGGGTACACTTTACCGCGTATGGAAGGCGTAGAGAAGTTGATTATTATCGGTTCGGGACCTGCGGGCTACACCGCCGCGATTTACGCTGCACGCGCCAGTCTTCAACCAGTGCTTTTTGCAGGGATTCAGCCCGGCGGACAACTGATGATTACGACCGATGTGGAGAACTACCCAGGCTTCCCCGACGGTGTGCAAGGACCCGAAATGATGGAGCTCTTCCGTAAGCAGGCGGAGCGGTTTAGCACGCGCATTCTCTATGAGACCATCACGAAAGTGGACTTCAGCGGGCATCCGTTCCGCCTGTGGAGCGATGCGGGCAAGGAGTATCGTGCCCTTGCCGTGATTGTCGCCACCGGGGCATCGGCGAAGTGGCTCGGCTTGGAAAGCGAAGAGAAATTAAAAGGGCGCGGCGTGTCGGCATGCGCCACCTGCGACGGGTTCTTCTTCCGCGGCAAGAAGGTCATCGTGGTGGGCGGCGGCGATACCGCAATGGAGGAAGCACTCTACCTCACCAATCACTGTGAGAAGGTCTATGTGGTGCATCGGCGCGATGAGCTCCGTGCGTCCAAAATCATGCAAGAGCGCGCCTTCCGCAACCCGAAAATCGAGTTCATCTGGAACACCGTCGTGCGCGATATCTACGATGTGAACGCGGGCAAAGTCACGGGAGTGCGCCTGCACAACCTCAAAACCGACCACGAGTACGACTTCCCCATCGACGGCGTGTTTATCGCGATTGGACATACGCCCAACACGCAAATCTTTCAGGGCATCCTGGAGATGGACGAGCAAGGTTACCTCATCACGCGCAACGGAACTTACACCAGCGTGGAGGGCGTGTTCGCCGCGGGCGATGTGATGGACAAGGTGTACCGCCAGGCAGTTACGGCGGCGGGGACGGGCTGTATGGCGGCGCTCGACGCCGAGCGCTGGCTCGCCGCCAAGTTCCACTGAACCGCTCTGCATAGGTACACTTATTTCGGAGGGAAACCGATGAAGAAACTTTTTGCACTCATCATCGCTTTCGCAGTGTTGGTTGTCGGTGTGGCGCAGCAATCAAATCAGAATCAGCAAAACACGCAGCAAGCGCAATCCCAGCAAGCGCAACCGACGAAACAGCCGCAACCGAAGCCAGGCACACTCACCGCGCAGGGGAAACCGCTGCACTTCTTCACCCGCGGCGAAGGGCTGCTTACCGTGCGCGGACGCGGCTATCTGGTGGTGAACACCGTTCAGGGCAAAGTGCAGGTCGAGGGCTTTCAGGAGGTCAAAGAATTGCCACGCGGTGTGCGCATCAAGCCGCCTCTGGATCAGCGACTGAAAGTCTACATGGGGCAAGGCGTGCTGCGCATTCAGGGCAAGTACGACTCGGTGCGTGCCGTGCTGCGTGAGGGTCAAATCGAGTTCAAAGGCGTGGCGGCGTTCAACTTGTCGGGGATGGGCACCGCTTTTGTGGACGGCGCACGACGCGACTTAACCCCAGTCAGCACCTTCACCCTATTGGTGCCGGAGCCGAAGTGGCAACAGGAAGACGAAGTTAAGCCCAAAACACCGAAACAAACGCGTTAGCCGATGCGCCTGATTGCGCTGGAACTGGAGAACTTCCGACAGTACGCGCATGCCCAAATCGCCTTCGAACAGGGCGTCACGGCGATTGTGGGGGCGAACGGCGCAGGCAAAACCACCCTCGTAGAGGCGATCCTGTGGGCGTTGTACGGCGCGCGCGCCCTGCGCGAGGGCACCGACACCCTCCGATTCCTCTGGTCGCAGGGCGGCGCAAAGGTGCGCGTCACGCTGGAGTTCGAACTAAGCCGACGCCGATACCGAATCCGACGCACCCCCACCGAAGCCCTCCTGGAACAGATGAACTCAAACGGCGCCTGGGGACCCATCGCACGCGGAACCACCAGCGTCAACGAGGCTATTGTGAAACTGCTCGGCATGAACCTGCTGCAGTTCCAGACCAGTTTCTGCGCCCGCCAAAAAGAGCTGGAGTTTATGGCGTATCAGCCCCAAAAACGACGCGAGGAAATCAGCCGCATGCTCGGCTACGAACGCATCACAGAAGCCTTCGACCAAGCGACGCTGGCGACCCGCGCCCTGCAGATGGAGGTGGACGGGCTACGCCAAAGCATCGGCGACCCTCAAACGCTCCAACAGCAGCTCCAAGAGGTGGAGCAGTCCCTGACGGAGACGGAAACCGCCCTCCGCGCCGACGAAGCCGCCCTGACCACAGCGACCGCACAACGCGAGGAGGCAAAAGCCCACTACGAAACCCTACACGCCCTGCGCGATGCGCACGAACGACTTAGCCGACAGCGCGACCTGCTGCAAAACGACCGCCAGCACGCCCAAAGACGCCTCGACGACCTGCGCCAACGCTGGGAACAGGTCAAAACCTCCTACAACCGCTACAAAGCTATCGAAGCCGACGCCAAACGCTACCGCGAACTCGCCCACGACCTGGAACAGATGGAGCAACTCGCGCAGGCAGAACAGGAACGCCGCCAAATCCTGACGCAATGCCACGCGCTCGAAGAGCAGCAGACGCAACTCCATACAGAACGCACAGAACTGCTCCAAAAGCAAGCCCAACTCGACGCCCTGCAGCCCAATCTGCAGCAGGCGGAACAAATCCAAAGCCAACTCCAACGCGTGCGTCAAATCGCCCAGCAAGCCCCCGAACGCGCCCGAATCGAAACTCAAATCCAGACCACCCAGCAACAGCTCGACACCCTGCGCCAACAGGAGACCGAATACGCGCAGCTCCAGCAAGCCCTGCAGCAGGCGCAGCAAGATCTCCAACGCCATCAGCACGCCTGCGCCGACGCCGAGAACCAACTCCAATACAGCCTACAAGCATGGAACCAGCAACGCGCCGACGCAGAAGCCCAACTGCGCAGCCTGAACACAACACTGCAGCAGCAACGCGAGCTGATTACCCAACTGGAATCGCTGGGGGCGGAGGGCAACTGCCCCACCTGCGGACAGCCACTGGGTGCGGGCTACCACGAGGTGCTGCAACGCGCAAAAGCCGAAGCGCAAGCAACCCAACAGCAACTGAGCGACGCCCAAAAGAAACTCGAACAACTCCAACGCGAACCCGACACGGTGCAAACACTACGGGCACAGATCGCCCAACGGCAACGCGAACGCGACGCCGCGCAACACGCCTATGCCCAGCTGCAGACGCAACTCCGCCAACTCGAAGACGCGCTGAAACAGAAAGCGACGCTGGAACGACATCTGCGCACCCTCCAGCGACAACTCGCGCGTATCCCCCCCTATGACCCCGCCGAGGAGCAACGCCTGCAGTCCCAGCTGAACGCCCTACAACCCGCCCTGCAACAGGCACAACAACTGCAGGGCGAGCTACGACGCCTCCCCACCGTCGAACGCGAACTCCAGCAAACCGAACAACGACTCGCCGCACTGCAACAACGCCTTAACAGCCTCCCAACCGGCTACGACGCCGAACGCCACCAAGCCCTGCGCCAAGAGACCGAACAACTGAAACCCCTCTACGAAGAGGCGCTCCAACTTCGAGCCATCATCCGCCAGCGCGACGAACTGCGCCAACTCATCGAAACCGCTAAAACTGAACTGAACGAGAAAACCAAGCAACTGGAACAAGTAGAAACGCAACTCCAGCAACTGGGCTACTCCGAAACGCTCTACCTGCAGGCAGCGCAAGCCTATCAGGAAGCCGAGCAGCAAGTGAATACGCTGGAACGCACGCTCGCCGCACGCCGCGCCGAATTCGAAGAGCGACTCAAACTGCGCGACCACCTAAAAACACAACTGCAGCATATCGAACGCCTGCAACAACAACTGCACACCAAAGAGAACGAACTGCGACTCCATCAGAGCCTGCGCAAAGCGCTGCAGGACTTCCGCACAGAGCTCAATACGCGCCTGCGCCCGATGCTCGCCAGCATCGCGACCGAATTCCTCAGCGCACTCACCAACGGACGCTACACCGAACTCGAAATCGACGAGGAGTATCGGTTCACCGTTATCGACGAGGGGCTGCGCAAAGCCGTCATCTCAGGCGGTGAGGAAGATATCGTGAACCTGAGCCTGCGCCTCGCGCTCGCACGACTCATCACCGAACGCGCCGGACAACCCCTCTCGCTGCTCATCTTGGACGAAGTGTTCGCCGCGCTGGACACCGAGCGACGCCAAAATGTGATGCAACTGCTCAATAACCTGCGCAACTGGTTCGACCAAATCTTGGTCATCTCGCACTTCGAAGAGATTAACGAAGCCGCCGACCGGTGCCTGCGTGTGCAACGCAACCCCCAAACCCGCGCCAGTGAGCTGGTAGAGCCCGATCTTCCCTCCATCGCCCTCCTGGAATCGTTGGATTGATACGCCTCTGAACCTTAGACGATGCCCTCCGCGCTCTGCGACGGAACGCACTTGCCGCGGCGCTTCTTGGAACTTGATTGAAAGCATCTCCGTATAACAGTACTGTATAAAGGGGGAAATAGATGACCTACGAGGTCAACAACACCATCTATATTATTCTGCAGAACGCGCATCTACGCCTGAGTAACGAGAATCTGATGATTGAGCATCCCGAGGCGCCGCTGCGGATGGTACCCCTGCACCATCTGCAGGGGATTGTGGTCATGGGCAATGTGCAGCTCAGCTCGCCGCTGATTGCCTATTGCGCCCGAAACAATATCGCCGTCGTGTGGATGGATCAGTACGGACGCTTTCAGGGACGGCTGGAAGGGTGTCGAAGCGGGAATGTGTTGCTGCGCCGAGCGCAACACCTCGCCCTGTCCGACCCCGACCAGACCCTGAGCCTCGCCCGCCAGTTCATCGCGGGCAAAATCAGCAACCAAATCCAAGTCCTCAGCCGCCATATGCGCGACTACCCGCAAAACAGCGCACCTTTGGAGGAAGCGGTGACCTTGTTAGAACGCTATCTGGAACAGGTTCCCGAAACGCGCACGCTGGACGACCTGCGCGGCGTGGAAGGCGGCGCATCGCGAGTCTACTTTGGGCACTTCGACCTGCTCATCCGCATGCAGCGCGAAGCGTTCCGCTTTCAAGGACGCAATCGCCGCCCCCCGCAAGACCGCACGAACGCGCTACTCTCGTTCCTCTACACGGTCTATAGCCAAGAGTACGCCAGCGCCTTGGAAGCCGTGGGGCTCGATTACCAAGTCGGCTACCTCCACGCCCTGCGTCCCGGACGCCCCGCCCTCGCCTTAGATCTCATGGAAGAGATGCGCCCCGCATTCATCGACCGCTTGGTGTTAAGGCTTATCAACCAAAATCTGATACGCCCCGACCAGTTTGACTTCTCGCGCCCCAACGCGGTCTACCTCAATCACGAGGGCAGACGTGTTGTGCTTCAAATCTATCAAGAGCGTAAGCGCGAAACGGTGCATCATCCCGACGCCGCTGAACCCATACCGTGGGCGATTATCCCCTACTTGCAAGCGCGTCGGCTTGCCCGCGTGTTGCGCGGCGAAGCGCCTTACTACGAGCCTTTTGTCATTCGCTAACAGGAGCAGAGCCTATGCGCCTGAACATTCTTATCTGCTACGATGTCGACACCACCACGCCGCAGGGACGCCGTCGTTTGCGCAAGGTGGCGAAAGCGTGCGAAGCCTATGGACAGCGCGTCCAAAAGTCGGTGTTCGAGTGCCGCCTGACCGAAAACCAACTCAACACACTCAAACTACGCCTGCTGCAAATTATCGACCGCTCCGCCGACAGCCTGCGGTTCTATCGCTTACCGGGCGACCGCAACCAGTGGGTCGAGACCTACGGACGCGATACCTATGTAGACTATGAACAGCCGCTGATTATTTAGCCAAGCTAAATTCTGCGCGACCCCCCCACCCCGCTGAACTCAAAACAAATGTCTACAGGGGGGTCGCGCACTATTTAGCCACGCTAAATAA
>NKPV01000133.1 GCA_002254605.1 Armatimonadetes bacterium JP3_11 | reverse complement strand
TGCGACGGGGTTGTGGACGACGCGGATCTGCTGGCGGTGCTGTTCGCGTTCGGGCAGGGGTGTTAAGCGGTTTGCCCAGCGCGGCGGCGTGTGGTTGTAAGTCGCATATGGGGGCGCACTTCCCAGTGCGCCCCTGGTGAACGGTCATCGCCCGATTTAGAGCGCTGCGTCGCCACGCTCGCCCGTGCGGATGCGGATGACCTCCTCCACCTCGCTGATGAAAATCTTGCCGTCGCCGATTTCGCCTGTTTGTGCCGTCTCGATAATCACGCTTACAATCTCGTCCACGCGCTCGTCGGGCGCGACGATTTCGAGCTTAATCTTGGGCAGGAGGTTTGTGGTGTAGGTACTCCCGCGATATTTTTCGGTATGTCCTTGTTGGCGCCCGAATCCGCGTACATCGGTAATCGTCATTCCGTAGACGCCGATGTCGTTCAGCGCCTCCTTGACCGCCTCAAATCGGATGGGTCGGATGATTGCCTCGATGCGTTTCATCGCTTGGACGCTTTCAGTTTACCCAACATAAAGTCGCGTAGCAGTGGGGGCACATCCGTACCGATTAGGTCTACGCCGGCGTCCCACAAGACTTCCCACACGGTTGGTAGGTCGGCGGTTGCCCAGAAGCGCAGTTGATAGTCCTTGGCGTGGGCTTGTTGTACTATCTGGCGCAGTTTCGCGTGTTCGTCTTCGGGGAGCGCGCCGCGCCCGTTCCAGCGGAACAGGCGCGTCCAGTTATCGCTCACCCATGGCATGAGGGTAGGTGGTGCATCACCGCTTAGGTCGCGGAGCCTGCCGTCGTAGCCGACGAAACGCACACGCTCGCGCCTCAGTTGCTCCAGCGGGATACGGTTGCCCGAAAGCACCGCTTGCACAGCACGCTCCACCAGACGGCTGCCCTCATAGCGCGTGAAGAGGTCGTCGTACCGTTCCAGTGCTTTGCGGAGTGCGCTGTAGGTCGCCTGCGCCTCGCTTTTAATATCGATCAGTAAATAGAAATGGGGTGCATCGGGGTAGACCTTCCCACCGAACTGTTTGATACGCGCTCGCAAAGGCTCCAGATAGAGCGATTCCAAAGTGCGTTCCGGGCGCAACTCGCGTGGCTCGTGCCCAACCAGCAGTTTGCCGTCTATTAGAAAGATGTCTACCTCCACGCTGCAGAACCCACACTCCAGCGCGTCCTGCAGGGGACGCTGGCGCCAGTAGTCGTTATGTGAGTGAGCGCGGGGCAGTGGGAGTGGCATGGTCAGGATTCGCTGGGTGGACTATTCGGGCGCAGGGTCTTGGGAGTCGTTATCGGTGTTGTCGGTATCTGGCGGCTTTGGGGGCGGGGCGGGCGCGACACGCAAGATATGCACGCGCACCTTGCGCCGACCGAACTGGAGCGCCTGTTGGCGGGTGGCGAAGCAGAGGTCGATCTTGTGTCCGCGGATGGCGCGTCCTGTGTCGGCGGCGAGAGCCATCCCGTAGCCCTCGATATATAACACCGTGCCGAGGGGAATGACGCGCGGGTCCACGGCGACTAAGCCGTAGCCTGCAGGCAGCCCACTGGCGGTGTAGCCCGAGCCTGTGCCCCCACCGCTTCGATGGGGCGTGTAGGCGCTGGCGTGCATCTCTAATACTTTTGTTGTGCGGAACGCAGCGCCTCTTCCCACGGCGCCGCGCGAGGCGATATGTCCGTGCACGCCAATCTCATAAATGCGCGGTTGCGGTGGCTCCAGCGTCTGCTCCTCGAGCTTGACGCGCCGAACCGCTTTCCCATTGCGATAGTACACGCGCCAGATGACGAGTTTCTCGCCCGGTTTGCCCTCGGCTTTCAGCACCTTATGGCGCGGGGGTAAGCGCCGATTCACTTCAAACAAGGTGGGGGGCGGCGTGAGTTCGCGCCGCTCCTCAATCTTGACCGTCTCTTTTGGATCGGGGCGAGGCTTATCCGCACAACCGAGCGCACAGAGCGCTGTGATACCGAAACTTACCAGCAGCCATCGCCACGATCCACCCCTGCGAGCGTTCCTTCGCTGTTGCATAGATAACCTCCCTTTGCGAAACCGCTACAGGCTCCGCGAAGTGTCGCCCAGGTTTGGACGGGCGTAGTATACCCGATGTCCACAAAAAATGGGAATACACACGCTCCCCTTGTCCGCTTTTGGAGCGATTTTGAAGCTTTAATGTAGAACGCGCCAGCCCCCATCCTTTCTCGGGTGGGGGCTGTTGTTGCCGCGACGCGACTATTTTTAAAACTGGTACTGTACGGCGCCGATTGCTCGGTGACGGGTGGGCATTTCTGCCCACTCGTAGCCGAGCGTAAGGCGTACCCCTTGCATTGGGAAGTAGTGATAAAACAGTCCCAGCGTGCGCAGGCTATTGCCTTGTCGGGCGGTGTCGGGGTCAAAGTCTTCCCAACGCAGCGCTATTTGCTGGTCATGGCGCGCTTGGTAGATGGCATACACGGTGATCGCTCGGTAGTCGGAGGGGGTGAGAAACTGGGGGGCGCTCACGCCGCCTGTGGGGTTTCTGTCGCGTCCTTCGAGGTAGGTCCCGCGGAGTGTGAGCTGGGGCTGGCGGAGGCGGAGTTCCTGCTCGAGGTACCATGTGCGACGGGTGGCGCTGGGCACGAGGAGCGGATTATTCTGTGGGTCGCGTGTTTGGAAGCCGGGGCGTTCGCCCCACAGCCCGCCGAGGTTCGCCTGATAGTTGCTCGTCTCATAGCGTAGGTTTAAGGACGCCATCACATGGGCGCGTGCGCCGCGCGTGGTCGCTTGGGGGTCATTGTTGGTGAGGCTGTTCCACAAGCCCACCTGTAGCATCGTCGAGGGGGCGACCATATAATCCAGCGCGATCCCGCGCCCGCGCGCCCCCGCAAAATAGGTATTGACCAAGTTGGTGCGCTCCAACGCCTCGATACGCGTAACAGAAGTACGCACATCGTAAAAAAGTGGGAGTAGCATTTGACCCGCCCAGAGTGCGAGCGATCTCGAAGCCTGCCATCTGCCGTAAGCGTCCAATAGCTGCGCCTCATGGGCGCTCGCGCCTGCGGCAAACTCCACCGAGATGCGCCCCTGCACATTCTGGGGACGGCGCACCTCGGCGGCGATGCGTGCCAGACGCACATCGAACCCATCCGTGCCTGACGCATTTGCGCGATCGCTCCACTGGACACGCAGAACCCCTGAAAGGCTTACCTCAGGTGATTTGGAACCCTGTGCCTGCACACCTGCGATGAGCAAACTGCCTATGCCCATTAGAATCAACCATCGGTTGCATCCGTGCATCGTTGTACTTCTCCCTAATTCGGGTTCGTGAGGGGCAGCATGTATCCTGCTGGATGGAAGGTGTTGACTTAGGTACAATTCCGCGTCTATGAACACCATCGTGATCGTCGGCGCGGGGATGGGCGGATTAGCCGCCGCCGCCCGACTGGCAAAGGCAGGGTATGAAGTCGTCGTGTTTGAAGCGCGCTCGCAGGTTGGGGGGCGCATTGGGGAACTGCGACGCGACGGCTATCGGTTCGACATGGGACCCACCCTGCTGATGATGTTAGAACCCCTCGAGCGACTGTTCCAAGACCTGCATCGGCGCGTGGAAGATTACTTAGAGCTGGTGCTGATTGACCCCTCGTATCGCGTGTATTTTGGCGACGGTACGGTGTTCGATTCCAGCCCGAATATCGCGCGGATGGTGCGCGAGATTGCCCGCAAGATTAGCCCCGACGAGGCGCCAGGCTACCTGCGCTTGATGGGCGATTTGAGCGCGATGTATCATGCGGTCGTGCCCGCCTTCGTGCGTAAGCAGTATCACAGCGTGGGCGACCTCTTCACCCCCTCCCAAATCGGGCTGCTGCTGCGCCATCGGTTGCTCGGCAACTTGTGGAAGCGTGTGGGACGCTATGTGCGCGACCCACGCTTACGGATGCTGTTCTCGTTCCAAACGATGTATCTGGGGCTATCGCCGAAAGACGCGCTGTGGGTGTACGGCGTGCTGACCTATATGGAGTCGGGTCAGGGGGTGTGGTATCCGCGCGGTGGGATGCACCGTTTGCCTGAGGCGATTGCCCGTATTGCCCAAGAAGAGGGGGCGCGCCTCTACCTCAATCAGCGTGTGCAAGAGGTGTTGATTGAGGACGGGCGCGCGGCGGGCGTGCGGTTGGAATCGGGCGAGGTGCTGAAAGCCGACGCGGTAATCATCAACGCCGACGCGCCAACCGCCTATCGCGAACTTTTGCCACCCACCCGCTACGCACGGCGGAATTTCAAGAACTCCTGCAGTGCGCTGATGTTTTACATTGGCTACACCGAGCCGCTGCCCCACCAACTGCATCACAATGTCTATTTTAGTCGCGACTTTGAGGCGAACCTGCGCGAACTGTTTGAGCAGAACCGCGTGCCCAGCGACCCCTCGTTTTACACTTGTCTTTCGAATCGCACTGACCCTGACGATGCGCCGCAAGGTTGCGAGAACCTGTATGTGCTGGTTCCCGTGCCGAATCTCACGGGCGAGGATGCCCGCGCCGCCGCGCCCCGCGTGTTGGAGACGGTCAGCCAGCGCGTCGGGCTCAAGCGCGAATGTATGCAGTTTGTGGAGACGCTCAGCCCACACGAGTGGCAGGCGATGGGCTTGTGGCAGGGCGCCGCGTTCGGGATTGCGCACACCTTTTTCCAGTCCACGGCGTTTCGCCCGTCGGTGCAGACGCCGTTTCGAAACTGCTACTTGGTGGGCGCCAGCACGCAACCGGGCAACGGGATTCCGATGACCCTCATCTCCGCCGAGTTGGTCGCCGAGCGCATCCTAAAAAAGGGGGGCGGGAAGGGGTGAGCGACGCATATCGGTTCCGCACGAAACTGTCTGGGGGAGCAGGTACCACGCAACACCCCACACTGATGGCTTAAGAAGGTATTCTAAGTCAGGAGGCGAGAAAGCGGCTCGAATCATCGCCCCGGATGCCTCTAAAATTGCCAGTTTTCCTACTGCGCCCTCAATAAAACGCCTCGATATGGCAAAAATTCCCTTGTGCATGGAGGCGTAGGGAGGATCACACAGGATGCAGATTTATCATCTCTTTGGGTCAGCGGAGTCGTCGGTGGTTGTCGCCCAACCTCAACGCCATGTGTTAATCGTGGATGACGACGATTTGGTACGCGAAACACTCCACTTCGTGCTGGAAGATGGGGGGTACCGAGTGTATGCCGCATCCTCAGGCGCGGAAGCGTTGCGCCTGCTGGAGCGTGAGCCGATCGATATCGTGCTGAGTGACATCTTCATGCCGGGGATGAATGGGTTTGACCTGCTACGGCAGATACGCGAAGTCGCGCCCAACACGCCCGTCATTTTGATTACAGGCTATGGCAATATCGAAATGGCACGGGAGGCGTTAAAACAGGGCGCAAGCGACTTCATTACCAAACCCTACAACATCCATGAGATCCCCATCATGATTGAGCGCAACCTCACACGCCACTCTTTGCTGGCGAACCAGACGCGCCAGTACGAGGACGCGGTGCAGCGGTCGTTTCGCGCGACGCTGGATGCCCTCCTGGCGG
>NKPV01000179.1 GCA_002254605.1 Armatimonadetes bacterium JP3_11 | reverse complement strand
TGTGGTGACCGTGACAGTGGATGTCGGGCAGCCGCGTGAGGATATCGCCGACGCCGCCGAACGCGCCAAGATTTTAGGCACGGAACACTACACAGTGGATGCCCGCGCCGAGTTTGCGGTGCACTACTGCATGCCCGCCGTGAAGGCGAATGCCGACTATCAGGGCTATCCGCTTAGCACGGCGATTGCCCGCCCGCTGATTGCCCAAAAAGCCGCCGAAATCGCCGAAACGCTGCCCCGCGTCGATGCGTTCGCGCACGGCTGCACAGGCAAGGGCAACGACCAGTTCCGTATCGAGTTCATGCTGCGCACGCTCATGCCCGGCGTCCCGATAATCGCTCCTATGCGCGAGCGCAACATGACCCGCTCGGAAGAGATTGAGTATGCCCGTGCGCGCGGCGTTCCCATACACCAGAGTAGCGAGAAAATCTGGAGCATCGACGAGAACCTGTGGGGACGCTCGGTGGAGGGCGGACGGCTCGAAGACCCCAGCTACGCACCCCCCGAAGAGATTTTCCAGTGGACACGCAGTCCCCAAGAAGCCCATCACGCGCCACAAATCATCGAAATCGCCTTCGAGAACGGCGTGCCTACCGCGATTGACGGTCAGCCGATGGAGCCGCTTGCCCTGATTCAGTACCTGAACGAATTGGCGGGCGAACATGGCGTCGGACGCATCGATATGATGGAAGACCGCATGATTGGGCTGAAAGTGCGCGAGAACTACGAATGTCCCGCTGCCGTGACGCTGATCACGGCGCACCGCGCGCTGGAGGCGCTGGTCGGCACGCGCGACGAACTGCGCTTCAAAGCGCAAGCCGACCGCGCTTGGGCAGAACTTGCCTATGCGGGATTGTGGATCGACCCCTTCAAAGAGTCGCTGGAAGCGTTTATCAACAAGGTGCAGGAGCGCGTAACGGGCAAGGTGTGGCTGCGCCTGTACAAGGGTAGCGCAACGGTGGTCGGACGCGAGAGCCGCTGGGCGCTCTACGACGCTGCCGCCGCCTCGTTCGACGACAAGTCGTTCGACCAGTCCGAGATGAGCGGCGCCGTGAAAGCGCACGGCATGCCAGCCCGACTGTATTACCAGATCAAGCGACGCGAAATGAGGTGAAAAAGGCGGTCATGCAACACGGTTGCAGGCATAAGGACATCAATCGATCACTCCCCAGAACTATGCGTGTCTGGGTAGGTGCACTGCTTCTACTTATAACTTCCCAGATCATAGGACAACCTTTACAGGTCTACACGCATCCGAAGAAGGGGTTCCGCATCGCCACGCCCGGCACCTGGAAGCCCGACACCAGCAACCCCGATTTGCTGGTGGAATTCATCACCCCCGATGACACAAGTTTCTACCTTAGCGTTGCTTACGAGCCAGTTCCGTTCGCAACCCCCAGCCGTTTTCTGTATAACACGGCTATAGATAACTTCCTCCGTGAGTTTCGCAAGGTTCTTGCGCAAGAGTTAAAGATAAAGCCCGAGCAAATCGTTGAAATCGGGCGGAACATCCATAAAGTGGGCACCCTGAGCGTGGCGACCTTGGATGTGCGTGCCCCAACGCGCGATGATTGGGTATTCCGCGCACGAGTGCGCCTCGTTATCGCGGATCAGGGACTCTACGCGATTAGCTTTACAGGAGACGAAGAGGAGTTTCAGCAAAATGAGGCTCTGGTAAATCAGATTCTGGACAGTTTTCAGCCTAAGAATCCGCAGCACCCCCCGTTTTCAACGCGCGCCCTGTGGATGGCGCTCGGCGCTGCGTGCATCAGCGGCGTGCTGTTCACAGGGCTTATCCTGCTGCTGGTGCGTAAACTCTCGCGGTGAACGCTATGACGAACCTGTATCATCTGCCGTTAGGCGACGACGCGCCGTATGTGGTGCCTGTAGTGGTGGAAATCCCTAAAGGCACGCGCAACAAGATCGAGTACGACCCGCACTATGGCGTCTTTCGGCTCGATCGGGTGTTGTACTCGCCCGTGCATTACCCTGGCGATTATGGGTTTATTCCCCAAACCCTCTCTAAAGATGGTGATGCGCTGGACGCGCTGGTGATTATCACCGACCCCAGTTTCACGGGGTGCGTGGTGATGGCTCAACCCCTCGGCGTGTTGATCATGGAAGACGATAAGGGGCGTGATGAGAAAATCATCGCCGTACCCTATCACGACCCGCGCTTCGAGGAAGTGAACGAAATCACCGACCTGCGCAAGCATACCATACGCGAGGTGCAACACTTTTTCGAGGTCTACAAAGAGTTAGAGGGTAAGCCGACCGCAATGCTGGGTTGGCATGGGTCGGTGCAGGCGCGCGAGATGATCGTCGAGGCGCACGCGCGATTCAAAGCGAAGTACGGCATTTAGCGCGTTCTTCGGTCGGCGACAATCGTACAGCTTCGTCCCCCAAAGTTTGGCACGAAAGTTGCTGGGATTGACTTTAGACTGGCTCTCTGAGTTCGGGGTGTCGTGCTGCAGGGCGAAGCGTTTGACCACGCAGGCAGTTTCGAACCATACCACGAAGCTGTATCGCACTGCCTATCGACGCCCCGTAATTTACCTCTCCCCAATTTCACCTGCATGAATTGCCCCACGGTGTGGAAAGTGTTCATCGGGAGGGATGCGACCGATGGCACGATTTTGGGGCATTCTTTGGGGAGTTTTAGGAATCTGGGGCTGTGCGCTCGCAGACACGACAAACACTGCGCCGCGCACGCCCAGCGGCATGCTCTGGGCGGGAACCACTTTTCAACTGCGCGCTACCGCAACAGTGAACAATCAACTCACCACCCTATCCAGCGATGCCCAAGTGCGGGTGAGGCAAGTCATTCAGTGGCAGTGGACGGTAGAGTCGCTTTTTGGGCAGTCAGCCGACCAGCGTTCCGGCGCCAATCCGAACGCACGCGAGGCGTATTTCATCGTACGCGTGTCCAACATGGGAAACGGTTTCGATCGTTTAGGGTTTAACCTTGCCCAAACGGAGTACGCGCAGTCGCCCGCATGGACAGTGGAGATTCGTGAGAACACGCAGAGCATGTGGCAAAACAGTAGAACACTCCCCGATGGGATGGGAAGCCTCCTTGCGCCTGGGGAGGCAATGTTCTACCTACTCCGCATGACACCGCCTGGCAGCTCGATTCCTACCGACGGCGCATGGGCAACGCTCATGGCGTATACCAGCGACGGTTCTCTCAAACAGGTTCTGGGCGAGTTTACGGCGGGCGCGCTCCGCTCCGCTTCGATTCCCGCACGCGCATGGTGCTACGGGAATCAGGTCCAGCATGTAGCGCCCGTTCTCTTTCAGGGACGCCTCTTTTGGATGGGAACCGACGCTACGAGTAATGATACGCGTATCTTTTGGGGGCGTGACCCGGTGGAAAACACCCAAGGCAGTGCGATTGGCAACGAGCGACTCGTCTATGGGCGCGTTCTGCGCGGTTTCGTTCCGAGCGGGTTCAGCGTACTGCTGGGCGCAGGCTGGTTCGTCGGTCGCGACAATCA
>NKPV01000110.1 GCA_002254605.1 Armatimonadetes bacterium JP3_11 | reverse complement strand
TCGCGTCCGCCTTGGTCGTTGGTGTTGCCCTCGATGGTGGTTATCACTCCGAGGGGCAAAACGCGCTCCACGAATCCTGTGTGGGCGACGCGGTTAAGGGCGGGGTAGTAGAGCAAAAATACATCGCCGGGTTGTGGTTTTGCGCCGAGTTGGATTTCCTGGCGCGTGATGAGTTTGCCTGACTGTTTGCCGTAGCGGAGGATTTGGGGTGTGGATGCGGTCTTGGGCCAGTCGGTAGGGATACCCAACTCATCGGCGGCTTTGTGGATGACGTAGCTTACAAAGGCGGCGCACCAGGGCTGGGGCGGCTGTAAGCCTGTAAACTTGATAAACTCGTCGATGTACGGTCCTCGGTTGGAGCCTTTGGGGGACTCCTGAATGCCGAGATACCTGCGGGCGACGGTGAGGATGTGGGTGTGGAAGGTGTCGTGTCCGTTGTGGGGTTGTGTGGGCGCGCCTTCGGGGTCGAGTCGCAAGCGCGTCCAGATAAGCCTGTCCAGTGTGCGCAGGTGGATGGCAGCGCGGATGGATGCGTAGATGACGGCGCTTATGGCTACGATTGTAATGATGGTTTCGGTCATAACGGGTCTTCCTCCTGTTCAACCCTCACCCCTTGCCCTTCTCCCGCGCGTGGGAGAGGCATGTTTTGGGTGCGCAGGATGAGGTGGACGCACTGCTGGATGTCGTCGATTTGGTGTTTGACGGCGACTGCCCATTCGATGAGTCGTTGTGTGCGCACGCCGTGTGCGCTCACAAACCACATGAGCCACGCGCTGACGGCAATAGGGTAGCCGAGTTTTTCGATTGCTTGAAGGATTTCCATAGTGGGGGGGCTTCGTCGGCGGGACGCCGACGCTACGGGGTGGGATTGTCGCTTGAGCGAGACGCTCAAGCGACTGGGGAGATTATACCTGATGGCGGGCGGATGCAAGGGATCGTTTTGTCGGCGGGACGCTGCGATAGTGTCGTCGGCGGGACGCCGACGCTACGAAGTGTTTCGTCGGCGAGGACGCCGACGCTACGGCAGGTAGAATCTTGGTATGGCTCGCATCTACTTAGCCCCCCAAGATGATTTGCGCCAGACAGCATATCGCGTGTATTACGATGATGCGTCGCTGCAGACGGCGACGCCGAAGTCGAACGAGAATACAGCAGCGATGACGGCAAACAGCGCGCCCAATCGTGTGCGGATTGAAGTTAAAAACGACGCGCTGGATGTGGGGTATACGCTCCACTTGCTGCTGGAGTACCGTGTAAATTCGGGGGGCTGGGAGCCGTGCACGACGAGCAGCGCGGTCAGGATACGCAATTCCGCGCACTACAACACGGGGGATGCGACGCTAACCAACCGCCTGATGACCAACACCGCCAACTATGTGCAGGGGGTGGGTGTGGACACGCAGGCGAGTGCGGGGGCAATTAATCTGGATGTGGGGGAGCATACGGAGTGCGAGTGGTGTGTGGAGTGCGTGGGGTTGCAAGCGGGGGATGTGGTACAATTCAGGGTAGTCAACCTAACAGCGGCGTGGAGCGGCGACCCCAACAACTACACCGCCGCGCCGCTGACCTACGACTACTACCCCACATTAACCCTCACAGGAGGCTCCCTTATGGCTATCGAGACCGTGAGCAATTTGACGCGCTACGGCATTGCTGTGGCGAGCGATGAGACCAAGGCGTACAAGGCGGTTGCGCTGCTGGATGTGGTGAGTTGCGATGTGCAGCCGCGCACGGAGCGGATTATCACCTCAGCGGGCAGGGGCAGTTTGTCGCCGCGTCGCGCCTTGACCAGCAGGGTATGGTGCGAGGGCAACTTGACCTGCGAGCTCACACCCAACCATGCGCCGTATCTGCTAATGCTGGCGGGGTACGCGCCGACGACGGCGGGCACAGGCCCGACCTACACGCACACTTTTAATCTGGGCGACGGGTTGCCCGCTAAGTCGGGAACGCTGGTTGCGTATCACAACAACGGCTCCCCGCCGACGCATGAGGTGTATGCGGGTCTGGTGGCGCGGAGCATGAGCCTTGAATACAACGCGGAGTCGGCGGATACGCTACAGCTCAGTATGGATTTGATTGGGCTAATCTATGGCGTATCGCAGACGACGACGCTCACTGACCTGTTTACCAGCGCGACGCCGCCAGCGGACGCGGATCCGCCGTTTGCGCAGCCTGTGTGCAGCGTGCAGCTCCCTGACGGCACGGCGATTAACCGCATCGTGCGAGCGGCCGTGTCGGCGGAATTGCAGCGCGATGTGCGCTGGACGCTGCGGGGTCGAGTGTTTGGGCGCGGGCAACAACCGATTCGCGCTCTGAGAGTTACGGGGAGTTTGACCGCGGTGTTTGATAGCGACGCCGACCTCAAGCGCGCGCTCAATCAGACCGCCAGCCCGCCGTATATGCATCTGGATGCGCCGAGCGCGCCGACGACGAGTCTGCGCCTGCGTGCAAACAACGGGCTGAGCGGCAACTCGGCGCGGCAGATCGATGTGATCGTTCCCGCAATTGTGATTACCGGCGTATCCACTCCCAAGCGTCGCGACGAGGCGGTGTTGGTGGAGATGGAGTGGGAGGCGATCTACGACGCGGCGCAGGCGGCGACGCTGATTATTGAGGTGCTTAACGCCGCGGCGGGGACGACTTACGCCGATGCGACGGCGACGATCAGCGGGATGAGCCTCTGATGCGCTTGCACAAGCGACTGGCGGATTACCGGGCGTGGTTTGCCGACAGCGAGGGTGAGCCTTATATTGACGGCATCGAGGGCCACCGCCGCACGGGTCGCTGGTATAAAAGCGCCGCCGCTTATTATCAGGCGCGGATGGAGGGTCTGCAGGCGCGCACGCTGGTTGCGTCGGCGGGGCATAACGCCAAGTTGTATGTTCCTGGTGCGCCCTATCACCGCCTGCGACTGATTCTCGGCAACGGGAATTATGCGGCGCAGGGTCAGGCGGCAGTGGCGGGGAGTCGCCGTCTGGGGGATTATGGGCAAATTGCGCAGTATAACCTGCCCAGCAATGGTTATATCGTGCAGGATTTTGACGCTAAGGCGATAGGGAGCGGGGATTACTATCCGACGGTGTATCGGGTCTCGCTGCTTGCGGGCGGGTCTAATCCTGCGGAGCTTGGGGATTTGTGGCTGTACGCTTACGCGGATTTGACGCCTGCGCTGCAGGATCTGACGCCCGTGCGCACGAGTTATGAGGCGAGCGTGTTTGCGCCGCTGGGCGAGGGCGCGCTGGTCGGTCGGTATCTGCAGGGTCGGGCGTATCGGGTCTCGCTGCTTGTGGCGCGGTCGGACGAGTCGCTGCCGTGGTTGTTGTCGCTGCGCGAGGGCGACGAGGTGGAGTTGGAGTATGGCGGGGTGTATTTGCCGTGCTCGGTGCAGTCGGCGGAGTCGCGCCCTGCGGGCGGCGCGTTGTGGGAGATTGAGTATCAACTGGTCGCCACGTCGGCGTATGGGTATAGCCCGCAGCGGTATGTGGCGGTGTATAACCACTCAGGGCAGTCGGATTTGCATGGGTACGAATTGCCGGGGAATGCGCCTGCGCCTGTGGAGGTGCGGTTACAGGCAACAGCGACGCATGCGAGCGATATCGATATCCATTTGCCTGCGTCGGGCGAGGTGGTGCGGATACGCCCGGATGCGACGGGCATCTGGAGCATCCACGACACAGGGCGTATCTACCATATCCCAACCGGGTCGCAGGCGCGGTGGATTGACCGCACGGATGTGCTTAGGCAAGGCGCGTTGCCGATTGTGCTGCCCAGCGGGGACGGGGTGTTTGCGTTGGCGCATGCGTCGTTGTGGGGGCTGCCGCAGGTTGCGCTGGCGGCGTATCCGCGGTATATGCCGGAGGTGGCGCTCTGATGCGCGTGGTGGGCTATGTGCGGAGCAGTTACCGCAGCGGTTGGGGCGTGCTGGATACCGTGCGCGATTTGACGCTGACCGTGAGCCTGTCGCGCGCGGGGTGGACGGGGGATGTGCAGTGGGAGTATCCGAAGTCCTATCCGTTAGGCGCGGAGTTGCAGGCGGTGGACGCATCCAGCGGCGCGACGCTGTGGCTGGGCAAGATTGTGGAGCGGAGTTGGCGCAGCACGGAGCGTCTCTACCGGTACCGCTTGCGGGGGATTTGCGAGCATTTTTTGGATTTGCCGTTCACGTTCGGGAGTTATGATTACCAGCGCACGCGCACAGGGTCGGCGCAGTCGGTCTGGGAGTACCATTTGGCGCGTCATCTGCGGTATCACACGCCGCGCTATCAGCCTGTGTATAACCTGAGTTTGGCGAGTCTTACGACGCGGGATTACCAGCTCAGGACGGTGCGGGACGCTTACAAGTTGTATCAGTCGCTTACGGCGTGCAAGATTAGCCCCGAGCTTTTAGCGGGGGGTCGGGTGCGCATGCATTTGGATCCGCTACCACTCACGCGCTACGCTTTGCCGCGCGATGCGGTGTGGGAGGTGAGCGAGTCGATCTTGGAGAGCGCGACGCGCATCTCGCTCAGCGAGCCGGCGAAGCAGATGGTCAAGGACAGGCGCATTACCAACCCTGAGTATTGGGAGTTGGTTGTGCCTGCAGGGGCGACGGCGAGCGTGTCGGTGCAGGACGCCAATGAGCGGGGTTATCTGGGAGCGTATGCGACGCGGCTGGATGTGGAGATTACACAGATGGTGTGGGTGGGGCTGCGGTATCGGGAGACGCTGCGCAGCCCGAAAAACAGTCAGGGGCAGTATTTGCCCCTGGCGATTGGCTGGCGGGCGCGCGGGGAGAACGCGAGTGTGCGCCTCAACTTTCGAGGCATGCCGACCAGCGCGCAGGGATACAACTCGCTGGATACTTATGTGGAGCAGGCGTACCTTGCGACCCCCACGACGGACGATTTTTGGTTTGCGATTGAGGCGCAACCGACGACACCGACGCTGCCCGCGACGCTGATTATTGATGGGGTGTATTGCGCGCCTGCGGCGTCGGCGGGATTGGACGAGCGCGATTACCAGCCGCACTTGCCGATTAGCGACCAGATTCCGAGCTATTTGACTGGGGGGATTGTGGCGACGATTAATGCGGTGTCCACAGTCTCCAGCGGGGTGTACGACTTGGTAGCGGCGTGGGGCGCGTTTCCGTCGGGGCTTAGCGCGGGGACTCCCCTGCAGGTTTTGCAAAATTCGGGTTATCTCAACGGGACGGTTGTGAGTCGCCAGAGCGCGACGACGCTGCGCGTGCAGGTATCGGGGGGCGCGCCGCAGGCGGGGGATGTGTTGTATGTGCGTTATGGGGCGGGCGCGGAGGGCGAGTATCAGTTCGACGCGCTGTATGCGCAGTTGGATGCGCCAGTCGCGCTGGATGGCGCGAGTTTGGCGGGGTGGGTAGACGCTTTGGCGTCGCCGCAGGCGCGGCTCACGGCGCAGATAAGGCTTGGCGCGTCACCGCTGCCCGTGGTGGGTCAGGCAGTGGTGCATCCTGAAAGCGGAGCGTTGCTGCCAATCTACGAGGTGGAGTTGCCGATTGTGGCGGGGCGGTTAGAGGGCGTGCGGTTGCAGGCGGGCAGCCCTGAGTTGACAATGCGGAGTTTGATGCGGGAGATTCGGGGGGTCGGCAGGAGGGTTGGGGTTTAGCCCTCACCCCCAGCCCCTCTCCCGCACGCGGGGGAGGGGAGTCTGTAGCCCTCACCCCATACCCCCTCTCCCGCACGCGGGAGAGGGGAGTTAGTCGATGGGGATGGTTTGTTGTCCTGCGTCGCGTTCTATGCGCTGTGCCTGGGCGACGCCCATCAGGAGCGCGCTGCTGGGGATTTGGAAGCCTTCGCCTGCGAGGAGTTGGGCGATGGTGCGGATTTGGAGGCGCGGGATGTGGAGGTTGCCGAGTGGTGAGGTGTAGAAGCCTAACTTGTCTGCTTCTTCTTGCATTTTGGATGTGGGCGGTTCCAGTGTGATAAATAGTCCGAGGGTTGCGTTTTCGCGGTCTATGACGCCCCGAAAGTCGCGGATGTGGTTTACGCTGACTTTGCCTGATTTTACTTGGATGAGGGCGGTTTTGATGGTTTTTGGGTCGTCTTGGAAGCGGAGGATGCCATCAATGCCTGTATCTGCGCCTTTCTTTTCTTGGTAGGGGCGTGCGCGTGGGATAAGCCCGATTGCCCATTTTTGGAACTCGTCGCGGTCTTGCTGGGCGAGTGCGCGTGCTTCGGCTTCGGTGGTGGGTTCGCCGATGACCTGGTAGTCTTGGCGTTCTTGTAGCCCGAACATATCGCTGAGGCGGTACTTGATCAGCCCAATCGCGAGGTGGGTGATATCGATGCCGATCCACTGCCTGCGCAGTTTCTCGGCGGCGACGATGGCGGTGCCACAACCGCAAAACGGGTCTAACACCACATCCCCCTCGTTGCTGGAGGCTTGGAGGATGCGCTCCAGCAAGGCGAGGGGCTTCTGCGTGGGATAGCCGAGGCGTTCTTTGGCATGCGCCGAAATGGGCTGAATATCAGTAATAACATCCTGAATCGGGTTGCCAGGGTTCATATCTAAGTAGCGCTTATAGCGTGGAACCTTGCCTTTTTCAGGCCACACGATGTACCCTGCCGCTTCCAGCGCATCCAACTTCTCTTGCACAGTCATTTGCGCCGCGCATTCCTCGCCGACAATTTCCTCGACAAGGCGTTGGGGCACTGCCCAGTGCCTGCCTACTTGGGTGGGGTCTACCCCCTTCCAAGGTTTTCCTGAATCGCCCTTCGTAATGCCCGCACCTGTCAGCGATACCAGTTGATACTTTCCTTTCTCATCTTCAAAACGATAGAACTCTTCTACATACTGAGGGTCAAACGCCTCGTACACGCGGTTCCAGGTGTAGTGTTCGCTTTTGGTGTAGAATAGCAGGATGTCGTGAATGGGTCCCCACCGCTTTGCGCCGCCGTGCGCTCCTGTGCGCTTCCACGCGATTTCGTTTCTGAAGTTTTTCGCCCCGAAAATCACATCCAGCATCACTTTGAGGTAGTGGCTGGCGGTGGGGTCACAGTGTAGGTAGAGGCTTCCCATCGGCTTCAGCACGCGGTGGAGTTCTATCAGGCGCGGCGCCATCATCACGAGGTAGGCGGTGAGGTCGTTTCTGCCGAGGGTGTTTACGAAGCCTTCTATGAGGCGTGCGAGGGCGGGGTGCGGGCATTCCAGGAGGAACTCTTGGTAGGCGTGTTCGCTCCATTGCCAGGTATCGGTGAAGGCTTTGATTTGGGCTTGCGCGGGTTCGCCCGATTGTTCTTTGAAGAGGAGGTTGTAATCGCGGTTGCTGTTGAAGGGCGGGTCGAGGTAGATGAGGTCTACCGTCTCGTC
>NKPV01000210.1 GCA_002254605.1 Armatimonadetes bacterium JP3_11 | reverse complement strand
GTTCAAATCGCCCTTAACGCGTGCCCTCGTAATGGGGGTTGTGGGGGCGATGATTGGAGTGCTTTCCTATGACTCGCTGCACATGCTGCTCAATCGCAGTGAAGCGCTGCCTGTCATCCTTATGTGGGCGTTTCTGGAGCTGATTCCCCACTGGCACCGCACAGGGCAACTGAAGGATAAGCCGACCGCATTCAATACGGCGTGAGATGGAAACAAAGCGTGTGGTGTTCCAAATCATTCCCAGCTTAGTGCCTGCGGGTGCAGAGCGTGTCGTGGTGCACCTGTTGCAGTACCACGACCGCAGCAAGTATCAGCCTGTATGTGTATGTCTGGGTAATCCTTCTGGCTCGCACTATGAACTGCTGGTGAGCCAGTTGGGGATCCCGATACATTTCTTGGGCAAAGGTGCACGGGCAACGGTGGGGCTTATGAAGCGACTGGATGCGCTGTTTCGCGAATATCGCCCCACAGTGGTACATATGCACCTGCGTGGACTTACCTACGCTTACCCGTTACTGCTGAAATATCGGACTCCTGTCCGAGTTTACACAGTACATAACCTTGCAGGATATGATCGGGGGACAAACTTTCAACGACTTGTTTCAACTTTGGCGTTTCGCTACCAATTGGGGCGTGTGATTCCCGTAGCCATTGCCGAGCGTGTGCGCCAATCGGTCCAAGAAGTGTACCGCTATCCTAATCCCCCGCTAATTCCCAACGGCATTAGTGTAGAAGACTTCATCCTATCTGATGAAGCCCGCAAAAAATGGCGCCTGCAGGAAGGGATTGCAAAACACACCGTAGTGATTACCCATGTGGGACGGTTCACCCGTCAAAAAAACCATGCTTTACTCATCCAAGCGGTAGCGCAAATACACTCGGCACACCCATGGCTTCTGCTGCTTGTCGGAGAGGGAGAGCTACGCCCTGCCGTTGAAGAGATGGTGAAAGCTCACGGGCTGGCAGACCGCGTGCGATTTATGGGGGTGCGTGGGGATATACCGCAAATCCTGAACGCGAGCGATATTTTCGTACTCTCTTCTCGCTATGAGGGCAACCCCATGTCGGTAATGGAAGCGATGGCGGCGGGGTTGCCCGTTGTGAGCACAGCAGTCGGCGGCGTGCCCGAACTGGTGGAAGAAGGGCAAACCGGATTGTTGGTTCCCTCTGAAGATGAGAACGCCCTGAGCTCCGCGCTGCAGCGGTTGATCGATGACACCGACTTGCGTCGGACGATGGGGGCGCGTGCGCGTGAGGTCGCTTTGACGCGTTTTGATGCGCGGGTGATGACACGCGCCTATGAAACGCTTTACGAGACGCTCCTTAATAAGTAGATGAAGCAAGTGGTTTTTCAGATTCTCTACTCGCTGACTGTCGGCGGCGCGGAGCGGCTGGTGGTGAATTTATGTCTGCATGCGGACCGCGCGCGCTATCAGCCGGTGTGTATCTCGCTGCGTGAACCCCAAAACTCTCACTATGAGCGCATCCTGCAGGAATCGGGCATCCCGCTATACTATCTTTACAAAACCGAGGGTCAGGCAGACTGGCAGGTCTATCGCCGTTTGGACAGGCTTTTCCATGAGTACCGTCCCCAAGTGGTACACACACACATTCTGGGGTTGAACTACGCCTATCCCCTGATGCTGAAATACCGCACGCCCGTGCGGATACATACCATCCATAGCCTTGCGCAGCGGGAGATGGGAGTGCGCGTGGGTAAATGGACGCGCATCTTGGCGTTTCGCTACCGTATGGGTGGGGTTGTGCCCGTCGCGATCGCCGACGAGGTGGCGCGAACGGTTGAGCGGCTCTATGGCTACAAGAACCTGCCTGTAATTCCCAACGGCATCCCGGTGGACGAGTATGCTCCAAACCCTGAAAAACGCGCCCAGTTCCGCGCCGCGCACGGTGTGGGGCACGATGCGATTGTGATTGTGCATGTGGGGCGGTTTGTGGCGCTGAAAAACCATGCGCTGCTGCTACGCGCGTTTGCCCAGTTGCACAGCAAGCAGCCGCTTCACCTCTGGCTGGTGGGCGACGGCGAGCTGCGCCCCGCGATGGAGCAGCTAACGCAGGAGTTGGGGCTTGCCGAGCGCGTGCGCTTCTGGGGGCTCCGCGAGGATGTGGCGGATATTTTGAACGCTGCGGATATTTTCGCGCTCCCATCCCAACATGAGGGCAACCCGATGGCGCTGATGGAAGCGATGGCGGCGGGGTTGCCCGTGGTCGCCTCACGCGTAGGGGGCATCCCCGAACTGATCGCAGAAAGCGAGACGGGAATACTTGTAGAGCCAAACGCGGAGCAAAGCCTCATACAGGCGTTGCAATCGCTTACGGCAAACGCCGCGCTCCGTCTCCAGATGGGGCAAGCGGCGCGGCAACGCGCATCGGAACGATTCGACATCCGTCAGACCGTTCGGCAATACGAGGCGTTATAT
>NKPV01000321.1 GCA_002254605.1 Armatimonadetes bacterium JP3_11 | reverse complement strand
ATATAACGCCTCGTATTGCCGAACGGTCTGACGGATGTCGAATCGTTCCGATGCGCGTTGCCGCGCCGCTTGCCCCATCTGGAGACGGAGCGCGGCGTTCGCCGTAAGCGATTGCAACGCCTGTATGAGGCTTTGCTCCGCGTTTGGCTCTACCAGTATTCCCGTCTCGCGTTCTGCGACCAGTTCGGGGATGCCCCCTACGCGCGAAGCAACCACGGGCAACCCCGCCGCCATCGCCTCCATCAGCGCCATCGGGTTGCCCTCATGTTGGGAGGGGAGTGCGAAAATATCCGCGGCGTTCAAAATATCCGCCACATCGCTACGCACGCCCCAGAAGCGCACGCGCTCGGCAAGCCCCAACGCGT
>NKPV01000013.1 GCA_002254605.1 Armatimonadetes bacterium JP3_11 | reverse complement strand
GTATGGGTCAGGCGGGTGCGGTAGTGGTCCTCGTTCGGATCCAAAAAGACCTGTGTTTTATGTTTGAGTCGGCGGAAGGCTTTGCTGTGGATGATGCGATCGCGGTCGCGCTGGAACGCGGTACGCACGGGGTCAGGCGGCTCTGGTACGGGTCGCCCACGCGAGTCCGCGCTCTTGATGGCGTAGGGGGCGAGGAGTTGGTACTCCAGTTGCTCCAACCGTTCACGCACTGTCATCGCCGCTTAGTATTCGATGAGCGAGAACACATCGTAGCCGCGCAGGTGCTTACGACCTTCCAGAAAAGTGAGTTCGATGAGGAAAACGAAGCCAGCCACCGTACCGCCGAGCCGCTCGATGAGCCGAGCTGCCGCGCTCGCCGTGCCCCCCGTCGCCAGCAAGTCGTCTATGACCACCACACGCTGACCCGGCTCGACGGCATCGGTGTGGATCTCCACCGTGTTCGTGCCGTACTCCAGGGCGTATTCCTCGCTGATTTTCTCGCCGGGTAATTTGCCCAACTTACGCACCGGCACGAAGCCCAATCCCAGATTGACCGCTATCGGGATGCCAAACACGAACCCGCGCGACTCGATCCCTGCGATCACATCGGGCTTGAGCTGGCGCGCATGCTCGGTCATCAAATCGACGACTTCCTTTAAAGCCTGCGGATGTCTCAACACGGGGGTAATATCTTTGAAAATAATCCCCGGTTCCGGAAAGTTCGGTATATCGCGCACCAGTTGCGCTGCTAAGAGTTCTGCCATCGTTGCCTCCTATTTTTGCCAAGAGAGTATACCCCACTCTACAAAAGAGGTATACTCCTTGCGCCGATGGGAAATAAAACCCTTTAATGATAAGCGCCGAAAGCGAATCGCTATGACTCTTGAGATTGCGCTCACGCTCGGGTTACTAATTGCCGCGGTTGCGTTGTTTGTCAGCAATCGTTTCCCCCCTGAGGTTGTTGCGCTCATTCTTTTAGTGACACTGCTGATAAGTGGTCTCATTCCTGTTGAGCGGGGCTTACGCGGTTTCAGCAACGATGCTGTGATTACGATTGCCTCGATGTTCGTGTTGAGCGAGGGTCTTCAGCGCACCGGGTTCATCGGTTGGGTAGCGCGAGGTTTGGAAAAGTTGGCGCGGCGGGCGGCTTGGCTGGCAATCGGGACACTGCTATTGCTGACGGTGTTTTTATCGGCGTTTGTGAATAACACGGCAGTGGTTGCCCTGTTTATTCCGCTCACATTAGCGATTTCGGAGACGGCGCGGCTTAGCCCTTCGCGCCTGTTGCTCCCTCTCTCGTATGCCTCTATGCTCGGTGGGGTGTGTACGCTCATTGGCACTTCCACGAACCTCATCGTGAATGGTGTAGCACAGGAACGCGGGATTGCGCCGCTGGGGATGTTCGAGTTCACACCACTGGGGCTGATGTTCACTGCCGTAGGACTGACTTACCTGTTCACAATCGGCATGCGCCTTTTACCAGACCGACGCCCCGTTGCTGACCCCACCGACGCCTATCGTCTCAGCGCGTATATCACGGAAGTCGTACTGACCGAGCAATCAAAAGCCGTCGGACACAGGCTTATGGACGCCGACTTCGTGAAAGAGTTGGGCGTTGAGGTGCTGGACATCTGGCGCAACGGCGTGCGCTTGCTCCCGTTGCCTGACCGAATCTTACACGAGGGAGATATTCTGCGCGTGCGGTGCGACCTAAAGCGTCTGCAGCAAATGCAAGACGCATATGGCTTGAAGACGGTTGCCCAGGTCCCTGTGTACACTGAGCCGCCGCTGTTAGTCGAATTAGTGCTGACGCCGAACTCCGCGCTGGTAGGTCAGTCGCTCAAGAGCAGTCGGTTCCGCAACCGCTTTGGTGCCACCGTGTTGGCGCTGCGCCACCGTCAGGAGATGGCTCTGGAGCAGTTCGCGGACATCCCGTTGCAGGCGGGGGACGCGCTGTTGGTTCAGGTAGAGCGCGATCGACTGCCCGAACTCCTACGCTTGCCAGACTTCATCCTCGTCTCACAGTTGGAAATGACGCGCCCTCGCCCGCTCAAAGCGCTGACGGCGGGGCTAATTATGATAGGGGTGGTCGCAGTGGCTTCGCTGGGGCTGTATCCGACTTCGGTAATGGCGATGACAGGCGCTCTGCTAATGGTACTTACAGGATGCTTGAAACCTGAGGAAGCCGTGCAATCGATTGACTGGCGACTGTTGATTATGTTGGGTGCGATGCTGGGTCTGGGCACAGCGATGGAGGTCACAGGAGCCGCACGCTGGTTGACCAACACCCTTATCGGCGCGTTGGGGGCGTTGGGACCGATGGTCGCTCTGGCAGGGTTCTATCTGTTCACTTCTGTACTGACCGAGGTGATGTCGAACAATGCGACAGCGGTGCTGATGGCAGGCTTGGCGATCGAAGTCGCGGCGGCGTTGGGCGTCGACGCGCGTCCTTTCCTGTTCGCGGTCGCCTATGCCGCCTCCGCCAGCTTCATGACGCCCATCGGTTATCAGACCAACACGATGGTGTTCGGCGTGGGGCAATATCAGTTCAGCGACTTCTTGAGGGTGGGCGCGCCGTTGAATATCCTCTTCTGGATACTGGCGACACTGCTGATACCGCGATTTTGGGGCTTTTGAACGCGCTTCAGGAGCGGGATGGGGCGCCTACTCGGGCGCATGCCTCCGCGCCCCGTAGCGGTTGGTTAGTTTCACTCTGCTCCTCGCTCCCGTTCTTGACGAATCGCGCGAATGGCGCGCAGATGCTCTTCATAAGTGCGGGAGAAACGGTGGTAGCCGTCCGCTTGCGCGACATAAAACAGGTACTCCGTCGATTCAGGTTCCAGCGCAGCGCGGATGCTCGCCAAACCAGGGTTCGCAATCGGACCTGGCGGCAGCCCCCGATTGAGATAGGTGTTGTAGGGCGAGGGGTGCTTCAGATCCTTGTACAGCACTCGCTCCTTCCAATAGCCCATGCCGTACAGCACTGTCGCGTCGATCTGCAAGGGCATGTTGCGTTTAAGGCGGTTATAAATCACGGAGGCGACACGCGGGCGTTCGTCATCGTGCAGCACTTCCTTCTCTATCATGGAGGCGATGGTAAGCAGTTCGTGCAGGCTGAGACCGCGCCGCTGCATGGCATCCTTGTAGCGCAAGTACACCTGCTGGCGCATGGCGTTGAGCATCGCGCGAATGGCTTGCTCCGCGCCTGTGCCGGGCGGTAGGCGGTAGGTGCTGGGGAATAGGTAGCCCTCCAGAGACAAATTCTCAGGCAGCGGCATGCCGATATCCTTGTATCGCTGAGGCTGCTGACAGAGGCGCAGAAACTCCTCTTTGTCGGCGACGCCGCGTTCTTGCAAGCGTTCCGCGATGCGAGCGATGGTCCACCCTTCAGGAATGGTGACCCAGTTGCGTGTGAAGCGTTCGTGAACCAGAATATCTGCGATTTCGAACATGCTTTGGTTGGGGCTGAATTCGTAGTCGCCCGCTGCGATTTGTGCCTTGCCCCTGCGCTGGAGCCACCAACTGAGTAAGCGCGGATTACGCACCAGTTTGCGCTCGTAGAGGCGTCGCGCGAGGGTATCAGCATCCATTGGCGCGCGTAGGCGCACCAGTTGCGGTTGAAAATTGGGGCTCAGCGGACGCGTCTCGTAATAGAACCAACCACCGAGAATGCTCGCCGCAATGAGCAGCGCCACGAAGAGCGCCGCCGCAAAACGCCGGAGACGCTTGTCGCTTCCTTGCATCGCAGTACGCTACCTCGCTACGGTTGCTCGCCGCCGTCTCTGAGTGAGGGAAGCCACCAGTCGGGGTAGCCCTGTAAACAGGGCGACACCCACCAACGAGATGCCCCAAAACACGGGACTAATTCCACCCAGAAGTCCGCGCCCGATAAGCAGGTTGCGCAACGCGATACTGACCGTCACACCCACCACCCAAGCAACAGGCAGCGACCATTTCGGAGGCTGGGCACGATAGACGCCCAGCACCGATGCCGCCAGAAACCAGCCTATCAGAAACGGCGGCAGGCTGCGCTGCAAACCGTATTCGTCCAATGTCCCATGGCTTTGCAAGCCGACCAGCACAAACAGCGTCAGCGCAACGCCATCCACCAAAATCCAGCCCCAACGCATAACTAAAGGATACCCGACGCCCCAAGAGGTATAATCAGGGGTACAGCAGTAGCCCCAGAGACGATTCGCAATCAGCCCAGAGCGGCTCGGTGCGTTGGAATTGTTTGGGCAGATTACAAGGTTCTGGATAGTCGTAAGCGTGCTATGAAAACCGTGCGTTTATCGGGCGTTTCGGAGGCGAATTTGCTTTCCGAAGACAAAGCGGCGCGTACCGTTTGGCGTCTGGCGTTGCCGACGATGGCGGCTTCGGTGGTGCAATCCGTGAACAGTTTCCTCGACCGTATCTTTGTGGGGCGTCTGGGCGCGGAGTCGCTGGCAGCGGTGGGCGTGGGCAGCCAGTTGCTGTTTCTGACGATGGCGCTGGCGATGGCGGTCTCCACCGGCGCGACGGCGATTGTGGCGCGGATGGTGGGTGCGAACGATCAGCATAGCGTGCGTACAGCGGCGCGACAGGCTCTGGGAATCGCGTTGACTCTGGGGGCGGTGTTTACCATACTGGGGTATCTGTTGCTGCCCCACATTGTCCGCTGGTATGGCTTGGAGCCAGGCGCGGACACACAAGCGCATCTGTTTCTGGGCTGGGCGTTGCTGGGCGCACCTGCGAGCTTTATCATGATGGGGCTAAGCGGGACTTTTCGGGGCTTGGGCGATACACGCTCGCCGATGTACGCCAGCATCGTCGCGACGATAGTGCATGTTGTGGGCGACTATGTGCTGATTTTCGGTAATTTCGGCTTTCCCCAGCTTGGCATTCAGGGCGCGGGCATGGCGATGGCGCTCTCGTTGTGGGCGGGCGCAGGTATGCTCTGGAGCCAGCAGTGGTTCAGTGCCCGTCGCGAGTTAGCCGTCCCTGCCCTGCCCATCGTGGAATGGTGGCGACGAATCTTGCGTATCGGTTTGCCTGCCTCTGCACGCACCTTTATCTACACCACCAGTTCCGTGATGTTCACAGGCATCTTGGCGTCAACGGCGGCGGGCACGGCAGCGGTCGCGGCGCTGCCCATTGGCTTGACGGCGGAGTCGATCGCGTTTATGCCGGGCTTCGCGTTTGCCATCGCGGCTTCCGCACTGGTGGGGCAAGCATTAGGCGCAAAGAACGAACGCCTCGCGGAACGATTCGGGTGGATAGCGGCGTGGCAGTCCTGCGCTGTGATGACCACGATGGCGGTCGTTTTCTATGTGTTTGCCGAGCAGTTCGCGGCGTTATTCACCACAGACCCGCAAGTGCGGGCGTTGGCAGTCGCATATCTGCGGATTAACGCCCTCACCGAGCCGCTTTTGGCGTTTGGGATGACGCTGGCAGGAGCGCTTCAGGGTGCGGGCGATTCGCTCAAGGCGATGCTGGCGACCTTCCTGACCCAGTGGGTCGTGCGCGTGCCCCTGGCGTACCTACTGGCGTTTGGACTGGGCTGGGATGCCCTCGGCGCGTGGTGGGCGATGGCGCTAAGCTCGGGCTTCAGCGGACTGCTGATGATTGCCCTGTTCCAGCACGGCGGGTGGAAGAGAGTCAAAGTATGAACCCGCGTTAGCGCCCTGCCCCCATCAGCGCAGGCTCACCCTTCGCCACGGCGAGCAGTTCGTCCATCGTGGTTTCCGCGACCGCAACAGAACGATCAGCGACGCCATAGTAGACCATCCAGCGCCCATCATCCATCGGGACAAGCCCTGTGGGGAACACGACGCGCTCGAAAAAGCCGCTCACCTCATAGTCCTCCGAGGGGGCAATCAACGGCTCGTGCGAGCGCGAGAGAACCTTGTGCGGTTCGTCCAGGTCCAGTAGGGCGACGCCAGCACAATAGCCGTCTTTTGCATTCACCCCGTGATACACAATCAGCCAGCCTTCGGGCGTCTCCACAGGCGGCGCACCCGCGCCGATGCGCCTCGAATCCCAGTGGTGGATGCGCGGCGCCATGAGGAACTGATGATCGCCCCAGTGCAGCAGGTCCGGCGAATAGGCAATCCACATATTCGGTCCATTGAACGCCGATGCCGCCGTGCGATGCATCGCCGCATAAAGCCCGTTCACCTTGCGGGGGAATAGAGTCACATTTTTGTTCTCGTGGTGCAGTATCAACCCCAATCGCGTAAAACTTTTGAAGTCTTCCGTGCGGGCAATCCCCACACAGATACCGTACCGCGAGACCGCTGTGTAGGAGATATAAAACACGCCTTCTATCTGCGTGATTCGGCAGTCCTCGATACCGTACTCTTCGTACTTCGTTTCAGGAAACAGGGTGGGCTGTTCATCCACCGTGAAGTGAACGCCGTCCCTACTACGGGCAAGGCGCAGGTGCGAAATGGAGCTGAGGTAGACGCGCCCTTCGTAGGTCACGGCACGCGGATCGCTCAGGTCGGTCAGCGGCGAATGGCGCGGGAAGGTCAAAATCTCGAGCCGCTCCGAACTTGAGCCGTTCAAGTTCAGCACGGGCACACCCACCAGCTCGGGGTCGTCCAGTATCGGTCGCTCCGCCACGCGTAGCAATAAAATAATCTCATCGCCGTATCGTGTTGCGCCGGGGTTGAACGCGCCAATGACCTCCAGGTTCGGTTCTGAAGGTTTCACCATTTCGGGCGTTATAATCGGGTTCTCCGCCACACGCTTTGCCACAGATGTTCTAACCTCCTTGTATGTAGGACGGACGCGCTGGCTCGCCGTCCATAGTGAGCCTGATAATGAGTCTTTCCATAATTTCGGCAGCATTCACACTGGGGCGCAGCCCCTTGAGCGCGAGATCGGCTTCCTCGATAGCTTGGAACGCCTGACAGAGCTGCGCGAAACTAAGTTGCTCTGCCTGTTTGGCAAGCCGATCTTGCAAAAACGCCTGCCGAGAGAGTGTTTGAAGCACATCGGGGTCTTTGGGCAGCTTCTGGGCGACTTCGGGGCTGACACGGTTGGGCTGTTTGAGAGGTTGCTGGTATTGCATGAGCGTGCGCACGCCCCACAACAGGCGATACTGCCGCGCAATGAGCGCGAGGGTCTTGAGCGCTGTTTCTTCAGCTCGCGCCCCGGATTGAAACATCAGTCGGAGCTGGCGCATCGCCGCCCGCGCATCTCGCGCCACGACCGAGTCGACCAGCTTGAACACCTGTGCCTGTTGCGAAGGGCTCACGACTCTATCGATATCCAGACGGTTAATCTCACTGTGAGGTTCCACAAAAAGGATTACTTTCTCCAGCTCTGCCAGGGCGCGTTCGGCGACGCCGTCCACCAGCGTTTGCAGATACTCGGCATCCTCAGTCCGCAACCGTTTGCCCGATTCCTGAGCGATTTCCACCATCTTGCGGGTCAGGGCGCCCCCTGTCAGCGGGGTGAGCTTGATGACCATGCCGTGCTTTTCGACCGCTTTCACCAGCGCGCCCCATGCAGCTTTTGCACCCTCGCTTTCCTCCATAGGACTGGGCAGCAACACCAGGCACGCAAACGACGGAACCTGTTCCACCCAGTGCGTGAGGCGCTGCAACTCCGCCGCGCTGTAGCGGTTAACCGCGTGCAAAAGCACCAAGCGTCGCTCGGACTCCATCGGAATCGTCTGCACCACGCTCATGAGGGTGGCGACGGGCGTCTCGCGAGCGTCCAGAACGGCTTCGTCGATGCTGCCGGGTGGAATCTGCAGCGCGCGGCGCAACTGGTTCAACCACTCGCGCTGCAGCACAGGTTCTTCTCCTTCCAGTAGATAGACTGCGGCTGGGGTGCGCCAATCACTCGCGCGAAGCTCGCCGTATTTTTTAACTGCCATAGACCTTGCGCCGTCCTAACTCTACGAGCCTTAAAATAAGGCGTCGCACGCCAAGTTCCTGCAGGATTTTGTTCCGAACACGCGCTGTTTGGCGGGTGACTTCGGGTTCCAACGCCGCGCTGCGTTGTGGAGCAGCATAGAAGTATTCCAGCAAGGCAGGCAGGAGCGTTTCCAAGAGCGGTGTGGCGTCGCTGCCCTTTTGGCGCAGAACCTCAACGGCAGATTCGAGATAAGCGCGTGGGGTCTGCCCAGCGGTGGGAGGATCGATGCCGTAGAATCGCAACGCGAACACCAGCTGCTGATAGAGCTTCTGCGCACGGCGCATCGGCGTTCGCTGCGCCCAGCCCAGACGCGGCGCAAGCAGTAAGTATAGAATCGCCAGCACCGTCGTGGCGATCAACATGTCCACCACACGCTGGAGCCACTGGCGACGCGCCTGATGGGTCGCCTCGTCGACCTGCTGCTCTGCAAGCGCCTCAACGCCAATTTCGGGTGCGTTGCGCGTGGCGTCGAACGCAACCCAGCCAATACCCTCAAAATAGACCTCTGTCCACAGGTGGCGATGTTCCTCCCGCACGATATACTCACCCGTTTCCGGGTCGCGCTCTTGCAAAATGAAGCCCGAAACCACCCGCGCAGGTATATCGGCATAGAGGCACATCACCGCCAGCGCGGTGGCGAACTCCACGCAGTAGCCCTGCTTCGCTTCAAACAGGAAATGCTCGACCACATCGACATCGGGCGGATACGGCTCCACATTGAGGTTGTACGCGGTATTTTGCTCGATATATCGAATCAGCGCCACTACCTTGTCATACTGGGTCGGTTGTTGTCGGGTCAGTTGGTCGACCAGCGCCGCCAAACGGGAGCGCGGCGCGTCGCCGGGCAGTCGAATGCGCGGATGCGCGGGCATCTGAAATGGGAAACGCGGCGAGGCGGGGGGCGCTTGACGCAGGAGGTCGGGGTCATCGGCGAGCCAATAGGTCCGCGCCGTGTAGCTCTCCCCCGCGCTCAGTGCTTGATAACTCACGACAGTTCCTCCCGGACGCACTATGTAGAGCTGTGCAAGGGGGGCTTGAACCTCGACCGGATAGCCTGGCAAGTACAGATTCCTGTGCCAGCCGCTACTGAGGCGCACAGTCACCGAAACCTGCTGCGCGGACGGCACCTCCAACGGGCGCGCAGGGACAAAAACACCTGGTCGGGGGCTTAGCATCTCCTCATAGAACATACGCCCGCGATTCCAGCCTCGTCCCGTGTAAAAACTGTATACATCCATCCGCAAATAGGGGGGCTGCCCCTCGCCCTCGATTCGCACGCGCATCACCTCCATCTTGCTCAGCGAGGCGGCGCCCGCGCCTGCCTGAAGTTCGGGAGGCATCGCCTGCGTGTGCTGCCCTTGCATATTCGGGCGGAAGGGAATCCCCACCACGGCGGTGGAAATCAGATGACCAATCGTCTGGGCAAGCAGGGGCGTCATCAAAAACGCCGCAGCTCCCGCCAATACCCAAGTCGAGAACACCGTACGCAGCGCATAGCCCACCTCTGCGGCTTCGAATCTGCGTCCCCACTCCATCCGGTGGCTCACCAGCATCAAAAACAGCATCGCCAGCAGCAAGAGCGCAAATAACCACAGGATTTGCGCCGCCAGCATGTAGGTCGCAATCAACCCAAACAGCGCCAACGCAGGCACACTCTGGAAAACCAGCGCACCTATCGTGACCATCAACACACTGCGTAAACACAAATACCACAAAAAAGAGAGACTGAGATAGACCTCTACCGAGTTGTCTGTGGTAATGCCGAACAGATCGTTGAGAAACGGCTGCCCCGTGATACACAGCAGCGCAATTGCCCCGTCCAGGAAACCGAACAGGAACCGCATGTTCTCCGAGAGCGGCGTCCGACTCACCCACGCACTGAACAGCATCCCCAAGGTGAGAATCCCAATAAACGGCAGAACAGAAAACTCCGTCACGCGAGCGAGCTGCACCGCCAGCGCACTTGCCAGCGTCAACACCCACACTGCCCCATAGGCTGCTAAAGGTGGTGGACCCTCAGTCGGAGCCGTTCGTTCCAGCGCCATCGGTAGTTATACGATTCTACCCCATCCACAGTTCGCTACACGCTCCCCCCCTCTCAAAGCGTCCAAAACTGTGGTATACTTTGAAGGGAGACCATCCCTACAGGAGGAGACAACGATGAAGCGATTAGGCTTGCTCTTAACCACTTTGCTGATGGCAACGCTTGCGCCTATGGGGGCGCAGGAGACGCCTGTGGAGAAAGACTCTAAAGGTCCCACCGTACAGGTGCAGCCCACTCCCGCACGAGGCGATGTGCTGGCTCCCGCCAACTTAGCGAGCCGCCTGAACCTGACCGAAGAGCAGCGCGCCCGTATTGAAGGGCTCTGGAAACAATATAACGATCGCAGTGAACAGGTGCGCCGCGATACCTCGCTAACTTCCGAGCAGCGCATCACCCGCTTGCGTCAAGCGCGTGAGGAGTATGTGCGCCTCATCCGCTCCGTGCTGAACGAAGAGCAACTCAAAAAGTTCGAGGCACTTCTGGAAGAACAGGCGCCTGCGCTCGGCAGTTTGGCGAATATGCGCCTAACCCCCGAGCAGATGGAGAAAATCCGCGAGATTGTGCAACGCTATAACAAAATCCGCCAACAAATCACGCAGGATAACTCGCTCACACCTGACCAGCGGTCGCGGCGCCTGCAGGAAGTCAATCAACAGATGATGCAGGAAATCCGCAACGCTCTGCCCAAGAACCTGCAGGAACAGTGGGACAAAGCGATGAAGCGCGACCAGAAACAGCAAGACGAGAAGAAAAAAGAGGAGAAGAAGGAGACCCCGCCCCAGAATCCTTAAACCATCGGGCACGGGCATCGCGCTCGTGCCTCTCCCCTGCCCCACCGGTACCCCCCTATACCCTACACTCGCGACTTGGTATAATTGCCCCCACAGGAGCAAGGCGATGACGACCATAGACCAGATTACAGCACGCATGATTCTCGACTCACGGGGCAACCCGACCGTAGAGGTCGATGTCTACTTAGAAGACGGTTCTTTTGGACGCGCAGCGGTACCCTCGGGCGCATCCACCGGCGCCCACGAAGCGTTGGAACTGCGTGATGAGGACCCGGAATACTATCTGGGCAAAGGCGTGGAGCGCGCCATCGAGAATATCCATGAGCGGATTGCGCCGGCGCTGGAAGGGATGGACGCGCTGGAACAGCGTGCCATCGACGAGACAATGATTTCGCTGGACGGCACGGAAAATAAGTCCGAACTGGGTGCAAACGCGATTCTGGGGGTGTCAATGGCGGTCGCGTGCGCTGCAGCCGCATCGTGCGGGCTACCGCTCTATCACTATCTGGGGGGCGTGAACGCTCATGTGTTGCCCGTGCCGCTGATGAATGTACTCAATGGGGGCAAACATGCGGAGGGAGGCGCGGACTTTCAGGAGTTCATGATTGTGCCGCTGGGCGCGAGCAGCTTCTCAGAATCTCTGCGCTGGGGCGTGGAGGTGTATCATCACCTGAAAAAGGTTATCCATGAGGAGGGCTACGGCACCGCGGTCGGCGACGAAGGAGGCTTTGCCCCCCATGTAACCAGCGTGCGCCGTGCGCTGGATTTGCTGATGCGTGCTATTGAGCGCGCAGGCTACCAACCCGGCAGCCAGATCGCGCTCGCGCTCGATGTCGCCGCAACCGAACTCTACAAGGGCGGCTACTACATCCTGCGCGCCGAAGAGCGCACCCTCAGCAATGAGCAGATGGTGCGACTTTACGAGGAACTCGTGCGCGATTACCCCATCGTGTCCATAGAAGACGGCTTAGCCGAGGACGATTGGCAGGGCTGGCACATGCTGACCCAAGCCCTGGGCTCGCGCGTGCAACTCGTCGGCGATGACCTGTTCGTGACCAATCCTGACCGCCTCTCGCAAGGCGTCCAGCAAGGCTGCGGCAACAGCATCCTCATCAAGCTCAACCAGATTGGCACGCTCACTGAAACACTGGATACAATCTTGCTGGCGCACCGCAACGGCTATAGCACCATCATTTCGCACCGCTCTGGCGAAACGGAAGACACCTTCATTGCGGACCTCACGGTGGCAACCAACGCCGGGCAAATCAAAACGGGTGCGCCAGCCCGCGGCGAACGCACCGCGAAATATAACCGCTTGCTGCGTATCGAGGAAGAGCTCGGAGAAAGCGCCGTCTACGCCGGCAAGATGGCATTCGGGTTGTACGGGGAGTAATATGCGACGCACCAAAATCATCGCCACACTGGGTCCTGCGATTGAGACACAAGAGAAACTCTATGACCTCGTGGAAGCGGGCGCGAACCTGTTTCGCATCAATGCCGCCCACGGCGACTGGCACACCCGTCGCCAGTGGATTGAGTGGATCCGCAACGCCGAGCAGACCTATAAAATCCCACTCGGTGTTTTATTAGACCTCGCTGGTCCCAAAATCCGTATCGGAAACCTGCGCGCGCCGATGGAACTCGCTCCCCAACAGCGCGTCGAATTCCAGCTGGGTGAGCAACAGACCGATTCGTCAATCCCTTTACCTGTGGCAGAGGTGTTCCGCGCTGCGCGTGCGGGAGATCGCCTCTTGTTGGACGACGGTGCGATTGAGTTGCAAATCACGCGCGTCGGGTCTGACCACCTCGAGGCGACCGTGCTGGAAGGTGGCGAGTTGCGCTCGCAAAAAGGCGTGACCCTGCCCCATCGCACGCTCGCCCTGCCCTCCATGACCCCCAAAGACCGTGAGGACCTATTAGAGGGGATTCGCGCCGGCGTAGATTGGATTGCGCTCTCATTCGTGCGCTCCGTGACGGATATAATGAACCTACAAGCACTGATACGCGAGCAGGGTGCAAGCACCCCCGTTATCGCCAAAATCGAACAGCCCGCCGCACTGGACGACTTAGAGTCCATTGTCGAGGTCGCCGACGGGATTATGGTCGCGCGCGGCGACTTGGGCGTGCAAGTAGACCTCGCGGAGGTGCCGATTCTCCAAAAGCAGATTATCCATCTGTGCAATCAGCACGCCAAACCGGTGATTACCGCTACGCAGATGCTGGAGAGCATGATCCACGAAGGGCGTCCCACCCGCGCGGAGGCGACGGATGTGGCGAACGCCGTATTGGACGGCACGGACGCGCTGATGCTCTCGGGCGAGACGGCGGTCGGCGCGTTCCCCACGCAGGCGGTGCGCTGGATGGCGCGAATCGCCGAAGTCGCGGAGGAGCACCTGGAGTTTTTACAGCTCGGCGAGCTGGACGCCCACACGGCAGGCAACGCTACCGTGGCAGTGGCGCGCGCCGCCTGCACGGTCGCCCAAATGGTCGGTGCGAAAGCGATCTTAACCCCCACCAGTTCCGGCGGCACAACGCGTTGGGTGTCGCACTTCCGCCCTTATCAGCCAATCCTCGCGCTTACGGATAACGAACCGCTCTGGCGTAGGCTCACTCTCCTTTGGGGCGTCGCACCGCTGCTAATCCCGCGTGTGAACACGACCGACGAGATGACCACCCAAGCGATGATTGCTGCCCGACAGACGCGCTTGGTCAAAGGAGGCGACCGCGTCGTACTCACAGCAGGGGTGCCGGTGAATGTGCCGGGCAATACGAATATGATTCAGGTGCTGACGATGGAGCGTTAGCCGACCAACCGCTGCCGCTCGCGCCAGTGCGACGAGAGGATGTTATGCCGCTGACGATACTTGGCGACGGTACGCCGCGCGACTTCGACGCCCATCTCCGCGAGCTTCTCGGCGATTTCAGCGTCCGTGAGGCGTTTCCCGCCCCTTTCGTGCGCCTCAAGGATCTGCTCAATTAGGAGCGCAGTTCGGTACGAGGCGTCAAAAAACAGATCGAGGGGCACGAGTTTCCCGCTGGGCAGCTGCAACCACTTATTGCGCACGGCGCGCCCCACAGTAGAGCGATGCAACCCCGTCGCCGCCGCAACCTCAACGCGAGTCATCGGCTGTAAAAACCGCGCATCGCTGGTCATCAGAAAGCCGTATTGGCGTTGCGCAATCACCTCCGCTATCCGCTTCAGAGTCTGATACCGTTGCTGCAACGCTTGTAAAAAAACACGCGCACGGCTCAAGTAATGCTGGATATGTTCGCGTTCCTGCTCGTTGCACCGCAAACTGCCCTTGTTCAGTCGGATCGCTTGCTCTAAGTAGGCAGGGCTAAGGCGTAGTGAATCGACCGGCACGCCGCGAATCTCAATATACAGACCGTTTTGAGATGCACGCACCACGATATCGGGCTCCAACGGTGCGCCTTGTTCGCTCAGGGAGCTATCCAGCTCACCGGCAGGGTAGGGGCGCAACTCGTTTCGGATAAAGCGTTTCACTTCGTGCAACGCCTCTTCATTCAGACGCAATTTGCGCTGGAGCCTCTCCCACTGCCCCCGCGCGAACTCTTCGAATCCATCATGAAGAATGGCGTAAGTCCATTCCAAAATCTCAGGGTCGTAGGATTCAGGAGCCACTTGAAGTGAATCGAGTTGGAGCAGTAGGCACTCCCGCAAGTTGCGTGCGCCTACGCCCGGTGGATCACACTTGTGCAGCTGTGCGATGACCTCTTCCACCTCCTCTATCGCGACATTCAAATAGAGCGCAATCTCTTCCACCTCGACCGGGAGATAGCCGCGGTTGTCTAACGACTCCACCACATACTCCGCAATATGCCAGCGCTCTGGAGCGACCATCCAGTGCAGCTGCCCCAGAACATGGTCTTTAAGCTCCATCGGTGGAATTGCCAATCGTGCCTCCAGCCAGTCTTCGAAGTCGTCGTCATCCCCCGCTTGAGGCGCATCGGCATCCAGCGAGACAATCGGTAGCGTGGGGGAAACAATTCGCACGCGCTCCTCGTCCGAGGCTTCAAGGGCGGGGTTCTCTTCCAGCTCCTGCTCGATGAGCTTTTGGAGTTCCTCTTGATTGAGGGGAAGCATACGCGCGAGCATCTTCAGCCCCAAGCTCGCTGTCGGGGCTGCCTTGACTTCCACGCGTGTCTTTGTTTGCACTCGGTTCATCATGGCTCTGACCTCTTTTTTAGGTAGTTATGTTCCTGATGGAGAAGATTTTTCCTGCTATGCCACTTGGAACAGCATTCGATAATCCCAGAGTTCCACGCGGTTGCGACCGTTCTTTTTCGCTTGGTACAAGGCTCTGTCGGCGGCTTCGATGAGTTCTTGGCGGGTCTCCATATCATAACGCAGGCTGGCAACCCCAAAGCTGCCCGTTATTGGTCGGTGCGTCCATTCAGCAGATTCCACCGCCTGGCGCAGGCGTTCTGCCACGGCGACCGCGCTGGCAGATTCAGTACGAGGCAACACTATCACAAACTCCTCGCCGCCATAGCGTGCCACAAAGTCGCCGTCGCGCACATGCTCTTTCAGAATCTGTGCGACCTTCCGCAACACTTCGTCGCCCGCCTGATGCCCATAGGTATCATTATACTGTTTGAAGTAGTCCACATCCATCAGGATAAGGGATAGGGGTAGCGTTTGGCGCATCGCTCCTTGGAACTGCTCCTCCAGATAATCTTGGAAAGCCCGGTGGTTGTGCAGCCCCGTCAAGCCATCCGTCACCGCGAGGCTTTGCAGCCTGAGGTTCAACGCCTTGAGCTGGTTCTCATACTCCACGCGATAGGTGACATCCACCACCGCGACAATTGCGCCGACGACCTCCCGCGACGCGTTGCGAATGGGGAATGCACTCCGCAAAACATAGTGGAGGTTTCCTTCGCTATCGTAGTCCTCCCCCTCCACGCCTGTGATGATAGCCCCTTGCATCACGCGATGGAGCATTTCGTGCAGCCTGGAAGCCGCAGCGCCCCGAAACACTTTTTCATAGAACGGGTGGAACAGCACCTCCTCTTTGGTGTAGCCATAGAGCTGCTGTGCTGCGAGATTCCACTCATGGATGATGCCTTCCAAATCTACGGTGAAGCAGGCGACGGGCACATGCTCAAACAGTTCGCTAAAGCGTCGGTTGGCGTGTTCGATGAGACGATAGGACTGCTGGAGGCTCTCGTTTTGAGTTTGGAGTTCCTCGTTGAGGTCTTGCAGTTGTTGCTTCTGTTTTTGCAAGGTGGCTTCGGCTTGCAGAATACGCTCCGCGACGCGCAGGTTCGCCTGTAGCTCAGCGAGATCGAGCGGCTTATTTAGAAAAGCGTCCGCGCCTGCATCTAACGCGGCGAGTTTATCCTCTTTCTGCCCCCGCGCTGTGAGTATCATGAGGTAGGTATATTGTTCATTATGGTTGTTGCGAATCGCGCGACAAAGCTCCAGCCCATTCATCGCGGGCATCTCCCAGTCGGTAATCACGATAGGCGTTGGATCCGCCTGATACGCCTGCCACGCCGCAGCGCCATCGGAAGCACTCACGACCTCATAGCCTAACTGGCGCAGGTTACGCTCCAACACCTTCAGCGCAACCGCGTTATCCTCCGCAATCAAGACGCGCATAGTTTCACCTGCTTACCGCAGGGGAGTTATTCCATATCTGCGCCGTTTTCCGCACTTCCCTACCGTGTGGAGGGGGCTTATTTCCCGATACAGAAGTCCTGGAAAATCCGGTTTATCAGCGCCTCATCGGCGTTTTCGCCTGTGATTTCGCCCAGCGCGAGCCATGCGCTCCGCAACGCCACCGCCAGCAAATCGGGGGGCACGCGTTGGTGCAACGCCTCGCGGGCATGCACCAGATGCTCACGCGCTTCCTGCACAGCGTGGATATGGCGCTGATGGGTCAACAGCGGGGTCTCTTCACCGATATTTTGTATTTGTAAGGTCTCCAAAATAGCGTGTTTGAGCGAGTCCAGCCCTGCCCCTGTGAGCGCGGAGACTCGCAGGCTCCCTCCCTGCCCTTCTGAAAGGAGAAGGTCGGCGCTTGCTTCGCCTGCCAAATCCGCCTTGTTTCCCACAATCACCTTGGGCGTTTCGATGGGCAAACTCGCAAGCAATCGCATATCGGCTTCTTTATCGGGCGCGGTTAGGTCGTAGACAAACAGGATGAGGTTCGCCTGTTCCGCAGCGCGTCGGGCGCGCTCGATCCCGATCTGCTCCACCACATCGTGGCTTTCGCGCAAGCCTGCCGTATCCAAGATCACGATGGGCACGCCCTCGATGTGGAAACTCTCTTCAATGGTGTCGCGGGTAGTGCCCGGAATATTTGTGACGATGGCGCGTTCCTCACCTAAGAGCGCGTTGAGCAGCGACGACTTGCCAACATTCGGGCGTCCGATAATCGCCACACGCACCCCCTCCCGCAACATTCGTCCCGCATGGGCGTCTTTCAAGAGCGCATCCAACTGCTCGATAAGGCTCTCCAATCGTGGCGACAGTGCATCGGGGTCTAATTCGCCGATCTCCTCCGAGAAATCGAGATGTGCCTCCACAGTGGCGAGCAGACTCAAAAGCGCGTCGCTGAGCGATTGCGCCTTCTGAGAGAGTGCCCCCGTATGCAAGGCGAGGGCGCTACGCAGTTGAGCCTCCGAACGGGCGCGTATGAGATCGGCGACGGCTTCCGCTTGGGCGAGGTCAATTTTGCCGTTCAAAAAAGCACGCATCGTGAACTCGCCTGGCTGCGCAAGGCGTGCACCCAAACGACAGACCAAATCCAACACTCGCCGCAAAAGATAGGGGCTACCGTGGCAGTGCAGCTCCGCGATGTCTTCGCCTGTGTAGCTGCGCGGCGCACGGAACGGTATCAGCAGGGCACGATCCAGCATCTTACCCGTGTCGGGGTCAACCACCTCGCCGAAGTAGACCCGATTGGGTTGCAAGGGCTTTGGACTGCGCCGTCGGAAGACGCGCTGCGCGATTTCGATGGCTTCTGCCCCGCTTAGACGCACCACACCGATCCCGCCCTCGCCAACAGGGGTGGAAATCGCAGCGATTGTGTCGGAACGGTACATCAATGCTATTGTACCTTTTGAGGAACGCTCTGCCCCTTTTTAGACGTCTTCCACTCGCCCACCAGGTAGAACGAACCCGTGACGAGGATTAAATCGTCCACATCAGCGATTGCCCTTGCCTGTTCAAAGGCTTGCTGTGGGTTTTCTGTTGCGAAGAGGGTCGGCATCGTGCGGCGCGGATTCGCCTCCAACCACTGTTGTGCGCTCTGGAGCAGGTCTTGCGCGGTATGAGCGCGTGGGTTCGGAATCGTGGTGAAGACCACCACATCCGCAAGCGGCAGAAGGTGCTGGAGGGTATCCTGCGGTTCATGGGGCGTAAGCATGCCGAACACGAGGATCAGGCGTCGGTATTTGAATAAGCGTGGCAGTGCCTTCGCCAACGCCGCCGCCGCATCGGGGTTATGCGCTCCATCCAGCACCACGCGCGGCGACTCCGCAACGATCTGCAAGCGACCGGGCAGGCGCGCCTCACGCACGCCACGCTCAATCGCCTCATCGGAGATCGAGTAGCCACGCTCGCGCAATAACACCGCTGTCGCAACGGCGCACGCCGTGTTGTGCCGCTGATAATCCCCAATCAGATAGGGCTGCAAGGCAATCTCCCACTCGCCATGTCGCACGCGCACTGCAGAGTCGGTGGGCGAGGGCAAGGAGGAATAGAAAAACGGCTGCGTCGCACCGAGCGGGATGTCCGTCTCGTCTGGGAGAACGGGATACAAAGAGGCGTGCCGCGCAGCGGCGACCTGCGCAATCATCGCGGCAGCGTCAGGATGCAACGCACCGCTCACAACAGGACGCCCCGGCTTGATAATCCCCGCCTTCTCGTAGGCAATATCGCGATGGGTGGGACCTAACCGATCCGTGTGGTCTAAACCGATGCTCACGATGACGCTCACTTCTGGTGTGATTACATTCGTTGCGTCCATGCGCCCACCCAACCCCACTTCCAGCACCGCGATATCCACCTGCGCTTGCCGAAACGCCCAGAACGCCAACGCCGTCTTGATCTCGAACTCCGTGATTTGCCCGTATTCGGTGTCGCTCAGTCGCTCGATGATAGGGCGCATCATCGCGACGCCCTCTGTGAACAGCTCCTCCGAAATCAGCTCGCCGTTGAGGAGAATACGCTCCCGAATATCGAACACATGAGGTGAGATGTAAGTTCCCACGCGATAACCGGCAGCGCGGAGAATCGAGCTCACTAAAGTCGTGGTGGAGCCTTTCCCGTTCGTGCCCGTGATGTGCACGCATGGGATTTCGAGATGGGGATTGCCTAAGCGCTCCAAAAACGCCTCGAATCGGGCGTTGCCCAACCGCCAGCCCTGAATTGAGAGGCTCTGCACATACCGAACCGCTTGGGTAAAGCTCATGGTGCGCCCCCACAATTATAGCGCATGGGCTATAATAAATGCATGCGAGCCGTTGGCGTGTTGTGGCTGAGCCTGCTTCTTGCAGGTGTGTTTGGACAAGCGGTGGTGCGTTCCGTTCAGTTGCAGGGGGTGAGCGTTGCGTCGCCGGAAGTCGTCGGCGCCCCGTTGCAATCGCTCGTGGGCACAGCGCCAACACCAGAGACAATTCAGTCCGCGCTAAAGCAAATCGAGGCGTGGTATCACCAGCGTGGCTATACCCTTGCCCGTGTGGTGGACTACACCCTTGATGACGCGGGCACGCTGACCGTGCAGGTTGCGGAAGGCGTGATCGGCTCTATCGAGGTGCAGGGCAACCGACGCACGCGCACGGAAGTTCTGCGCCGATTGATTGGAATCCGCCCAGGGGAGGTGTACAACGAGCAACAGCTCCAGCGGGTGCGTCAGCGGCTCGGGCGGTTTCCGTTCCTGCGCGATGTGAAACTCGGCGCGGAACCGGGCGAGCAGGTCGGCGTCGCGAACCTGCTCCTGCAGGTGGAGGAGGAACAATCGCTTGACTTCGCGGTGGCGGCGGGCTATAGCAGCGAGCAGGGCTTCGTGGGCTATGCGGAAGTGGTGGAAACCAATGTCGCCGGGCTGGGGCATAGGGCACGGCTGCAGTGGCAACGCGAGCAAGTGCGCAACCCCATCACGGGTGAATATGAGGCGCTACGCCCCTCCTATGCGCTGAGCTACGAGGCGCCGCGCGCCCTACCCGGTGCGTTTAACTTCGGGGTCGAGTTGTACGACCGTGCGCCGTTTTACCCCGTGTTCTATGCGGACTTAGACACCGTGCGCCGCTATGAACGGCGGGTCGGCGTGACAGCCTATCTCGGTCTCGACTGGCGCGAACAATTGGAACTACGCCTGCGCTATCGCTCCGACCGCGTGGACTACGACGACGCACCCGACTCGCTCCTCAGCCCAACCCTACGCACTGCCAACCGTGGGCGATTCGATACCATCGGCGTGCAACTACTCTACGATACGCGCGAGGGGCGGTTTCCAAGTTCTGGCATCTATGCAACGATTCTTGCCGAGCGCACGCTCAGCGGCGACTTCCGATTTACGCGGGCGGTGGGCGAAGCACGCTACTACATCCCACTGCGGCATGGGCATACGCTTGCTCTGCGTGGCGTCGCAGGATCCGCCTCCGATGGGGTTCCACTCAGCGAACTGTTTTGGATTGGGGGCTACGACCTACTGCGTGGATACGCCCAAGACGAGTTCCGCGGCAACCGTATGGTGGTGGGCAGCATGGAATACCTGTTCCCTGTGATGGAAGCTGTGCAGGCAGTGTTATTCGTGGATGCTGGCGCTGCTTGGGACAGCAGCGACGCCCTCTCGAGCGTCCCAGTGCGGTTCGGTGGAGGTGCAGGGCTACGGTTCGGCTCGCCCATCGGTCTCATCCGCCTCGACCTCGCCTACGGGAAGCGTGGGTTTGTCTACCTCAGCTTGGCAGGAGCGTATTAAGCCTCCATGCGGCGCGCTATAACTTCAGATACCTGTGGTTATTGCTACAGGAATCTGCGGTGCGCCGACGAATCTTGCCCACTGATGGCTTTGCTCACGGAACCACGCGCGGCGCATGCACAGAAAATGCACTCGCCGATTCGCGTCGGGCGCGCGTTGCTAATTGGGATCTTCGGCTCGGCGGCGGCATCGGTGATTGTGGCAGCCGCGGAACTGGTCGCACAAACAATCCAGATTGGCATGATGCAGCTGCCCCCCGCTGTAATCGCACTGCTGTTTGTGAGCGTGCTGATGAATCGGCTGGTGGCGCGTTTTCGTCCGAGCGCTGCGCTCAACATGCCTGAGCTGGCTATCGTGTTCGTTATGATGCTTTTCAGCGCGATGATTGCCTCGCGCGGCGTAATGGAGCGGCTCTTGCCCGTACAAGTGGGCGTGAGTTATTACGCGGAAGGCAACAATTGGAAGCAGCTCTACTTCCCCTTTCTCAATCCCCTACTCTTTCCGTGGGACCCCGCCGAGCCTCAGCCAGAACCGCTCGTAAAATGGTTCTACCAGCGCATTCCTTACGGTGAGTCCATTCCGTGGGGCGCGTGGATCGCCTCCACCGCACGCTGGTTGATTCTGATTGGCGCGGTGTTTCTGGCGTTTCTGTGTATCAGTGTGCTTCTACGCAAGCAGTGGGTTGAGAATGAGCGGCTCGCGTTCCCGCTGGTGCAGTTGCCTTTGGAGCTGATGCGTGGGGGCGAGTTTTTCGCGAACCGCACCTTCTGGCTGGGCGCGTTACTGCCGATTTGCGTGTTTACCCTGAACGGACTGCACCGCAACATCCCCACCATTCCCGAAATCACGCTGGTCTACCCCCTCAAAGACTACTTCACCACGCCCCCCTACGACCAGATGACGATGTTCTCGCTTTATCTCTCATTCGCAGCGGTGGGCTTCTTCTTCCTGATCCCTACGGAACTCCTGTTCAGTTTTTGGTTTTTCTACTTGTTGAGCAAGGGGTTTGAGTTTCTGGGGCTGACCTACGGTTTCGAGACAACAGCAAAACACGCCGCTGCGGCGGGCTTTGTGAAGTGGCTCTGTTCGGGGGCGTTTTTCGCGGTGGCGGGGTATGTACTGTATTCGGCGCGACGGCACTTGCAATATGTGTGGCAGGTGGTGAAGGGCGATGCGCCGCCGCCTCCGCCTGGCAGCGAATTGATGTCGTATCGCTGGGCGTTTTGGGGGCTTATTGGCTCGTTTATCGTGATTCTGCTCTGGGCGCAGTGGGCAGGGATGGACTGGTGGGTCGCGGCGGTGGTCTTCGCAATCTATCTGATGGTGCAGGGCTTGGTCATGGCGCGTTGCACAGCGGAAGGGGGCTTGCTGATTACGGAAGGCTGCTTCACACCGATGGATGTGATCACGATGGAGAAGTACTCGCTGCTCTCGCCGCGCAACCTGACGGCGATGGCGCTGCTGGATGCTGCGCTGTTTCGGGATTTGCGGGGGATTCCGATAACAGGGATGTTGGACGCGCAGAAACTCAGCGAGGAGGCGCGCCTGCACAAACGCAAGCTGCTGCTTACATTAGGAGTAGGGATTGTCGCAGCGATTGCAATTGCGTTCGTGTTCCAACTCTGGCTCCCGTATACCTATGGCGCGTTGAACCTGTACGGTTATGTGTACGAGCGCCAGCCGACGCAATTCTTTCGGGAAAACGCGCCGTTTATGACTCCTTCGGGTGGCGAGACGCCCGTGCCTGCGTTTCGTCCCCTGTTTTTTGGGCTGGGCTTTGTTATCACGCTGTTGCTGGCGTGGGGACGTTCGGCGCTGCCGGGCTTCCCGTTCCATCCGCTGGGATTTGCGATGAGCGCGACTTGGGGCGTGATTGTGCTGTGGTTCTCGATGTTGGTGGCATGGCTGATCAAGGCGCCACTCCTACGCTACGGGGGCATGCCGCTCTACCGCAAGGCGCGCCCCTTCTTTTTGGGGATGATTTTCGGCGAGTTCTTCTCCGCGGCGGTTTGGGCAATCCTCGCGCTCCTCTACAGGGTAGAGACACCTGTCTACCCATGGCCTTAGGTAAAAACGGCTCCACCCCCCCAAGAGTAAAAAAGGTATAATCGTATAGGAGGCTATCACAACCCATGTTAGAAACGCCTGTACGAGCGGAGCGCTCGCGCTTCGAGCAAATCGCCGAGAAAGTGCTCGCGGGCGAGCGATTGCGTTTTGAAGACGGGGTTGCCCTCTTCCAACACCCCAACCTGCCTGAACTGGGCGCGTTGGCGCACTATGTACGCATGCAGAAAAACCCTCAGCCCTATGTGACCTATGTGATTGGGCGTATCATCAACTACACCAATGTCTGCTGGGTGCGTTGCAAGTTTTGCGCCTTCTATCGCCCGCCGAACCACAGCGAGGGCTACCTGCTCCGCGACGAGGAGATCCTGCAAAAAATCGATGAGCTGGTGCAACAGGGCGGCGTGGAAGTGCTGATTCAAGGTGGGCTGAACCCGAGACTCAAAATCGACTACTACGAGAACCTGTTCCGTCTGATTAAACGACACTACCCCCAAGTGATTATTCATGGGTTGTCGCCAACGGAGATTTTGTATATTGCGCATATCTCGCGTTTGAGCGTGCGTGACTGCCTGCTTCGGCTTAAGGAGGCGGGATTGAACTCGGTGCCGGGCGCGGGCGGCGAAATCTTAGTCGATCGCGTGCGCCAGCAGATTGCGCCCTTCAAAGACACGGCGCAGGAATGGCTAGACTTTATGCGCGAAGCCCACCAGCTTGGCTTGCGTAGTACAGCGAGCATGATGTACGGGCATGTCGAAACCATCGAGGAGCGCGTGGAACATCTGATTCGCCTGCGCGAGGTGCAAGATGAGACGGGCGGCTTTACCGCGTTCGTGTGCTGGAACTTCCAGCCTGAAGGCACAGACCTGCCCTATGTCAAAAAAGCCACCCCTGCCGAGTACCTGCGTACGGTCGCTGTCGCCCGCCTGATGCTGGATAACTTCGACCACCTGCAAGCCAGCATCCTCACACAGGGTCCGAAAGTCATCACCGTCGCGCTGCGCTACGGCATCGATGATATGGGATCCACCATGATTGAGGAAAATGTGGTCTCGGCGCAGGGTTCCAAGTTCATCTTGAACGCGACGGAGATCGAGCGCGTCATCCGCGCGGCAGGGTTCATCCCCAAGCGCCGCAACACGCGCTATGAGATACTGGACTGAGCCGCTTTAGTCCAATCCAATCCACCGTGCCTTCAAATTGCGCTGTTGCTCGGGGGAAAGGTTTTCAAGGGGCGGGCGCACATGCGTCTCGGGGAAACCAGCAAGGGTCAGGGCGCATTTGAAGTTCGCAGGGGCGGGAAAGGCGTCGATAATATCCGCAGCGGAGTCAATCAGCGACTGCAGCCCGTCGCACGCCTCGCCGCGTTGGAACGCCTCACACAGGCGTGCCATCCGCGCCAGATAGACATTCGCCAACCCGCTTATCGAACCTGCCCCGCCCCGCTGCAGGCACTGCAGGAGCAACTTCTCCTCGCCCACCCAAACACGCAAACGCGGAGTATACCGTAGAAACCGATTCATCGAACGTACACTGCCAGAACTGTCTTTCACGCCCAGCAGATTGGGATGCTCTAAGAGGGCATCGATCAGTTCAGGCGTGATTTTATGGTGGGTGCGTTGCGGAATGTTGTAGAGGATCACCGGGAGGCGACTGGCATCCAGCACCGCTTTGTAGAAGTCAATCAGCCCTTTTGTGCCTGTGGAATAATAAAATGGCGGGGCGACCATCAGCGCGTCGCACCCCACTTTGCACGCCTGACGCGCTAAGTACAACGCCTCGTCTAAGCTACAAACCAGCACGCCTGCCGTGATTTGTAATGTCCCCTTTGCTTGTACCGCCAGTTCGTAAAGTTGCGCTTTTTCAGGTGCGCTCAGCGAGGGACCTTCGCCGGTAGACCCAGCGACCACGACACCCTGCGCCCCGTTCGCCTCAAAGTGAGCTAATAGACGCGCGTAATAGGGGGCGTCAATTCCCCCGTCCGCAGTAAACGGCGTGATTGCAGCGACATGGACGCCTGCACGGAGAGGCTCCTTCATCGGTTATATGGGGAATCGGGGACGCGCCCGCAGGAACTGAAACAAACCATTCCAGAATCTGAGCCGATCCATCGTGTCACGATGCTCTGCCTCGATTTCCGCGATGGCGACTTGCGCTTTCGCGTCGGGCGGCACTTCCGCTGCGCGGGCATCCTGTAGAACCCGATACATCACCTCCAGCTCGCCGTTGTCGACCCACACACCGCCACATTGTTCGCAGGTGTCAAGCCGTATATTAGAGGTATAGAGGTAGTTGTAGGGGCGCAGCAGCTGCCTACAGTTGGGGCAAAGCCGTTCCCAAGGCGGGTCATACGAGGTCACTTGGGGCTGATAGAGCGCATCGATGCGCGGCAGCACCTCATCATCCAGTTGGTGGAGGCGCACTAGTTCCCCCTCGTCAAACCAGATGCCCGCGCACGCTGGGCAGACATCGATAGTCACCCCTAAATGCACCTGAGGCTTGAGTTCAATTTGACAAACAGGACACAGTCGCTCTCTCATCGTTGTTCCCCCGCAGGCGTGCCGTGAAGTCGCAATTGAAACACGCCTTCCAACTCGCCTGCTCGCATCTGTATTGTACCCCGAATCTGGCGCACCCAGCCGCGTTCCGCATCCACAAAAACGGTCATTTCCCCCGTCATTTGGGGCAAGGAGTGGGGCATCGGCTCTACCTGCGTGTGAATCTTGTAGCAACGCACCCCTTCCAGCGTCTCCACACCCTCGAATCGGCAGAGATATTTGCTCTGCAAACTCCCGATGCCGTCGGTGCGTCCCCACCGTGCCCCGACTCGCACAGGGCGGTCGGGATACGCATAGGTGAACGCTCCCACGAGGAATGCATCCCTATCCAGCGGGATTTCGCGCCCATCGGGAAAAAATTTCCAGCGGGTGCGTGGCTTTAGTGTTCCAAACGGACCGACACTTGCCTGCAGCGATTTGAGCTGCGCTGGGGAGGCTTGGAGCCTGCGTTCGGCGATGGCGCTGCCGTCGGGTTCTATCGCCTGAACGGCATCTACATACTCCAGAGTCAGCGTCTCTGTCTGTCCTTGCAGTTCGCCCTGAAGTTGGAGCGCGTAGCGCCACAGGTCGCCTGGTCGCAGCGTGCGCCGAATCGTGTATTCAGGCTCGCCACAGGCGATAAGGAGCCCTGCGACGAGCCCGATGATTAACATAAGCCGCGCATGCGCGCCCATCAGAACTGATAGCCGACCGTGACGGAGAAACCATTGGCGCGATCGCGATTTGCACCGAAGCGGTCGGTTATATCATAGTTCAGTTCCACGCTATACGAGTCGTTGAACCAGAGCGTCAGTCCCACGCGCCCGCCGAAGATGTTTTTACTGGGTCCTGTGGTGTCCACCACATACAGCCCTGCGCCCAGTCGCAGTTGGATACGGATATCGCTCTCTCGGACGGGCTGCTCGTACACTTGCGTTGCCAGCAGGCAGGTAATCGCACCGCGGGAACCGCCCGTCTGGTGCGTAAACAGGTCCACACTGAGTTCGGTCGCATCGCTGCCCAGCAACGGCACGCCTTCCGTCGTAACGGTCAACCCGACTGCGAACCAGGTTTTGTTGAACGCCTGCAGGTCGGTGTCCGACGGGAAGTACGCTCCGAAGCGTAGTCGCGCGGCGGCGTTTTCCAGTTGCGCCGACGCCGTCGCCAAAACCAGAGTCATCAGCGCGCCCAGCGCGCTCCAGCGAATCCAGTTTCTCATAATCATTCGGCAAACCTCCATGTTCTGTGGGAATCCCATTTATAAAGTTCGGCATGTGGCGAATCGTTCCTGCCGATTCGCGATGGAACCACGCATAATTTGGCAAGGCGTCTAAAAGAGGTACAATACCGTAGCGGGGAGGCGTATGTTGGTCAACGGCAAGACGGATGTCAGCGCGCAGGTGGAGCGATTGATGCGCGAGGCGATGAGCCTGTATGAGCAGGGGCGTTTAGAGGAGGCGTTGCTAACATGCGAGGGCGCGCTTGCTCTGGACGAGAACTACGCGCCTGCTCTCTCGTTGAAAGGCTTAATCCATGAGCGGCGGGGGCAGATTCGTGAGGCGATCGACGCCTATGAGCGCGTGCAGGCAGTCAACCCCTTGAGCGTTTCGGAGCGCGCGCGCCTGGAGGCGTTGCGTCGGCAACGGAGCACCGCGGCGCGTATACCTAACCGCCCCCTCTGGATAGAAGCACTGCCTGCGGTGCTGGCGTTTCTTGGCGCGGGGATAATCCTGCTGATGGGGCTATTCCTGATTATGCGCTGGACAACCCCTGCCCCCAGTCCGCCCCCAGCAGCCGTCGCGAACACGCCCGCGGAGCCGCGCCCCCAAACGCAACCGCCTTCCATTCCACCCCCCGCTCCAGAAACGCCCGCGCCAAGCACGCCCGCACAGACAGTGGTGCCTCCCGTGATGGTAGACCCGTCGCGTGTCGCACTTGCACCCGCCGAAACGCCCCCCCCACCACGCGGCGCAATCCCCACTTTGCCGGCGCCAGACAGCAACACCGACTCAGAACGCCCATCTTCACCCCCATCCGCTCCCAGTAAAGCGGACACGAACAGCGAAGTGATGCCCGATGTGAAGGTCGAAGAGACCCAGCGCGGCGTCTACGAGATTCGCGTCCAGCGCGTGGGCGAGGGGCAAAACACGCAACGAACCCCGAACCGCCCCAGCAACCACGATACCCTCACCCAAGCGCAGAACCACCAGCGCGCAGGCAAGTATCGCGAAGCGATACAAGCGTACCTACAGGCGCTGCCCAACGCGCCCAACCCCGCGGAGGTCTATCAGCAAATCGCCACTTGCTACCTGCGACTCGGTGAAAAGGCAAACGCGCGCCTCTATTTCCAGCAAGCCATCGCCGAGTATGAGCGACAAATCCAAGCGGGACGCGATGCTGACGCCGCACGACAGGGTATCGCCGCGTGCCAAAACGGACTACTCCTATGCAACGAGGAGAACTGAGCACAAAAGCCGTCGGTCAGAGAACTCACTCTGATCGGCATGGCGCACCCTTGAAGCGTGGGATGGAGCGATTCGTGCGTTTGTGGCTCGTCCCGGTACTTCTTTGTAGCATAACGACGCTCCATTCCCAACCGCTGTTGCTGATTTTTCACGACCCCGCTCCCCCAATCACCCACAACGACCAGCCCTACGACCCGAACATCGACCTAAAGCCGTATCTTGTGCCCTTTCTTGAGGAGCTGCGCAAGGTGCAGGTGGCGTGGTATCGTCCCGATCATCCTATGATGCGCCCGTTCGCGGAGCGGCGTGATCTCAGCGAAGAACAGCTCAAGGCACCCAACCCTGCCCTGCGCGCTCAGATTGCGCGAGCGTGGGGCGCAACTTATGTGATGACGGTACGCTGCACGCGCATCCCTGAGAAGTCGCAGTATGAGTATCGTATCGTGGTCTGGGAACTGGGCAAGCGCGCGCCCGTGTGGGAAAGCGAGGGCTTCCAACAGCTGGCGACCGGCGCAGGACGTTCAGACGAAATCGCCGCGCTCCAGACACTGGGACGCACGGTGGCGATGCGTCTGGACAGCGAACTCTGGGGCGCATTGCCGCGCGTGGCGGAATCGGTAAAGACTCCCGCAGCAGTCGCACCGCTGCCCCGAGACGACACACCGCCACCGATAGACCCCCTACAGCAAGCAACAAAGCTACTCGGTGAGGGCAAACGTATTGAGGCACTGCCGTTCTTGCGGGCGGCTGTGAACGCGGAACCCCTAAACGCTGACCTGCGCATGCAGCTAATCCACCTCTATCGGCGGCTGAACCTGACCGAGCAAGCCCAGCAGGCTCTCAGGCAAGCCACGCTACTTTTCCCAAATGACGAACGCTTCCTCTTAGAAGAGGTGCAACTCCTTCGCGATTCCGGCAATCCTGCCGCCGCGATTAGCCGACTACAGAAAGCCCTTCAGACGCAGCCCGAATCGGTTGCGGCACGCCTCGCGCTTTTTGACCTTTTGCTCGAAAGCGGTGATACCGTCGCAGCCGAGCACTTATTACAAGCCGTTCCAGAACAAGACACGGCAGAATGGGCATATCGCCGCTACCTTCTAAGCGGTGCGAAACGGGCACTGGAGCGACTGCCGTCAGAATCTATACCGCTCACCGAAGAGCGGGCAGCCCTGTGGCTCCAAATTGCGCGTGGGTTGCTCGCAGACCTTTCCAGCGAGCTCTTGGATGTGCGCCGCCTGACGACAAACCCCCAACCGAACTGGGCAGAGTTGCGCCCCCGCAGTGAACGCGCGGTGTTGACCGCGCTGAGCATCGGGCAGTGGCTGGAGAAGGTCGCACCGAACGATTCGACGCGCACGCTGGTGGCGCATGTGCGCTTCGCCAGCCAAATGCTCACTCAGTCGGCGCAACATATGGCACGATATGTGCTGTCGCGTCGATCGGAGGAGGAAGAGCGCGCCAGCCTGCTGCGCATCGAAGCGATGCGCGAACTGGAAGCCGCGAAAAGCGCGCTCCCCAAACGCTAACCATGATAGATATTAATGCTCTGGGGATTGGTTTGGGACTTGCTCTGCTGGGAGGACTAACCGTTGCGCTTGCTGGGCGACGCTGGGGGCTGTGTCCTCTGGAACACTGCCCTGCCCTTGAAGCAGGAATGCGTCTGGAGCTCCTCTACGAAGGTAAGCCGTATGTGACCCTGCTTGCAGGCGTAGATGGCGACACGCTTTTCATCATCCCGCCCTTGCAGCGCGGGTTGCCCGTATCGTTTCCTACGGGAGCCTTCGCGCAGCTGCGACTAAAAACGCCTGCGGGTGTGTTCGAGACCACGCTCCAGTTCGTAGGGCGACAGACGAAGCCCCAACCGATGTTGCTTGTGCGGGTCGTGCATCGCTGGAGGCGCACCCAGCGGCGTCGGCATGAGCGGCTTCCCCTCCCCGACGAAGTGAATGTCGTCATCCAGCGTCACCACGAGCGGTGGATTGGCTGGGCGCGCGATGTGAGTTCGGGTGGGATGCGCCTCATAGCCCCTGCGCCTGCCGCCGTCCACGAACAGGTTCGCCTTGAGCTGCCCACTGCACTGCGCGGACTGGCTGGTTCCGCCTCCGAGCGCACGGCGCGGGTCGTCGCGTGCGAACGCGCCCCCACCCGAAACGGCTACGCCTATCAGCTGCGCCTCGCTTTCATCGATGACGGATCGTCCTGACCTCTCAATCATCATCGTCAGCTACAACACCCGCGAACTGCTGCGGGAGTGTCTTGAGTCGTTGCGTGGCGCGGCGGCTGAAATTATCGTCATCGACAACGCTTCCCCCGACGGCAGTGCGTCGATGGTCGCTGAGTGCTTCCCCAAAGTGAGACTGATTGCCAACTCGGAGAATCGGGGCTTCGGCGCGGCGTGTAATCAGGGCTTGCAGATAGCTCAGGGACGCTATGCGTTGATTCTGAACGCCGACATTCGCGCCGAAGCGGGTGCGATTCAGCGATTGGTAGCGTTTATGGACGCTCATCCCGACGCGGCGGCTTGCGGTGGGCAACTGCGCTACCCTGACGGGCGCATCCAGCCCTCCTGCGCACGCGAACTCACGCTCTGGTGGGTATTCTGTGAGCAGAGCATGCTGGCGAAACTTTTCCCACGCACGCGCCTGTTCGGCGGCTACTGGCGTACCTACTGGGACTTCAGCAGCACCATAGAGACGGAGCAGGTTATGGGAGCCTGCATGATGCTCCGTCGCCCCTTCCCGCTTTTTGACGAATCGTATTTTCTCTACTGTGAAGATACCGACCTTTGCTATCGCATTCGTCAAGCAGGGGGCAAGATTTACTATGTGCATGATGCGGTGTTTGTGCATCACTTAGGGGCAAGTGGCGAACCCCAACGCGCGGCGATGGTGATCTACTACAATC
>NKPV01000088.1 GCA_002254605.1 Armatimonadetes bacterium JP3_11 | reverse complement strand
GAACTGAAACCCGCCTTCACCGAGAACCGCCTGCTCGAGAGCCTCTATCTGCACGGCGAGCGTCTGGAAGGAACCGAGAACCGCGTCCACGCCGAGTTATGCACTGCAACCACCTGCGCCTTACACCACCCCCACTTCTCCTGGAGCGCGCACACACTGGACGCGATTGCAGGAGAGCGCGCTATCCTGCGCGATGTGCGCCTACGCATTTTGGGGCGCACAGTACTTAGCGTCCCTTATGTCGCCGTACCCCTGCGCGATGACGACCCCTCGCCCCTGCCCGACGCAGGCTTCACCGAAGAGGAAGGCTTCTACCTCCGCTACGCGATTGCCTATCTGCTGGCGCAGGGCGCACTCGGCAGTACCCGGTTCGACCTGATGCAGAAACGCGGGCTGGGCGTGAACCTACAGCAGAACTACGCCCGCGGCGACCTAAACCTCTACCTGCTGCGCGACCTGCGCCAGCGCCGCGACTCGCTCACAGGACGCTGGCAGCACGGACAGAACCTCGGCGCCATACAGACACGCTGGAACGCCGAGTACCGACGCAACAGCTACCTCCTGTTTAGTGACAATACCGCGTGGAACCTGCGCACCGACTGGACTCTGCCCACCCCCACCGGTCAATCGCGCTTGAGCCTCGCCGAGAGCCGCAACCGCACCGGCGCGTTCGAGAACCGCAACCGTGCGTTGAGCCTGCAAGACGCGCGCACCCTCGGACGACTCCAGAGCAACCTATCCGGCGAATACCTGGAGTTCGAGAACCGATTCAGCAGCACACGCACGGGCAATCGGCAGTGGAACTTGCGTGCGAACCTCCGCTACACGCTGGAGCGCGAGATGAATCTCCAACTCGATTGGGAGCGTTTTCTGCCCATCGGCGAAACGACCGTGTTTGGTGGACTGGAGCGATTACCAGAACTAAGTCTGGCGGCTTCTGCGCGGAGTCTGGGCTTACCGCTGCCCGATTCGCAACTGAGCGTGAGCGTGGGGCGCTTCGCCGAGGGGTTCCAGACGCGAATCGTCCGCGAGCGATATGCGTTTGAGTGGCAAGGACGCAGCAGCAGCCCCGCACGCGCCCCCGACCCACGACCCACCACCCTCTGGAGCTACCGATTCCGCCAGACCTTCTACAGCGACGACACCGCGCAGTACCTGCTGCAGTCTACCATGGAGCAACGCCTGCCATTGGGCAGACAGTCCAGTTTGAACCTGCGCTGGAACTATCTCCGCCCCTATGGCTATAGCCCGCTGGGGCTGGATCGCGCGGGCGTTTATAACCTGTTGAGCGGTGAGCTGCGCTGGTTCGTCGGCGGAGGCTGGAGCCTCGCAGCGCAAACCAGCTACGACCTGCGTGCCGTCAACACCGAACGCGACCCGTGGAGCCTGCTCAATCTCAATCTGGAGTATCAACCTGCAGAGTGGCTTCGCTGGCGCATGCAACTGGGCTATGATCCAAACCGTGAGCGCTGGCGCAGCGTGCAGACCGACCTGCAGTGGCGCTTTGGCGACTCGCGCCTCGCACTCGCCGCCCGCTACGACCCCGAACGCGCCCGCTGGGGCAGCCTGTTCCTGCGCGTAGACACCCTTAAATGGGGACGCTCGCGAATCTCGTTCCTCACGCAGTATAACGGCTACCTGAACCGCTTCGAATCGCGCCAAGCGCTATGGACCTACGACCTCCACTGCGCCGAGCTGGAAGTACGCTACAGAGACAACCCGCTCGGCTTCCGGCGCGATACAGGACTGCAGGTATTCCTGCGGCTAAAAGCGCTGCCTGCCTTCTCCCGCTACGGCTATGGGCAACTCGGTCAACCCGTGGGCACCCTGGGAACCGAATTCTGAGTGTTCGCCAGTTCCTTGCGCAAACGCCGGCTTGTTTATGGAAAAACACTCTTGATGAAGGGCAGGGTCTGCTCAAACCCCCTTGTGGGAACACTCTGCGGTCTAACCCGCCCGTTTGTGGCGGTGTTTCTGTTGCAGCTCATCGCGTTGCGCTGGGGGATGGGGCTCACACTGACGCCCGCGCTCTACCTGCAGGCGTTGGCAATCGCGCTGGGTGTGGTGGGCGTGATAGGCTACTTGCTCGCTTGCGTCAATAAACGCGCCTATGACGCCGCAAAACTACAGCACGCGCAGCTCCTGCGACTGCAGCGCGCTATAGAATCGTCCCCTGCCGCCGTGATGCTCACAAATCCCGAATTCGAAATCCAGTATGTAAACCCCGCGTTTACGGCGCTCACAAACTACACACCTGAAGAAGCCATCGGGCAACGCCCCAACATCCTCAAGAGCGGGATGATGCCCGAATCGTTTTATACGGAACTGTTCGCAACGCTCAAGCGAGGCGAGCAGTTCCGCGGCAGAGTACTCAACCGCAAGCGCGGCGTCCCTCTCAAGACGCCCGACAACGGCGTGGAATTTAGCCCCGAGACGCACTACTGGGCAGAAACGGTGATCGCGCCGATACTGGACGAAGCGGGTGCGCTGCTGGGATACTGTGGTATTCAATATGACATCACCGAGCAGGTGCTCCACGAACAGGTGGAGGCGATGCGCGCCCAGACCCAGCAACTTTTGACACGTATCGCGCTGATGCTCCAAAGCGAAACACCTCTGACCGAGCGGATCGATGCGGTACGAATGACGCTGATGGAACAGGACATCTTCAACGAGGGATTGACGCTTGCCGTTTGGGAGCAGGAAGCCAGTGAACTCCGCCTGAGAGGCGCCGCGGGCGCGCTGCAAGACTATTTCGCGCAGGGCTGGGCGTCGCTCATCGCCGCGGAGTGGGAAACCGACCGCGTCCGCAGTATGGGCTTGCAGCTCAGCTCGGAATATGTTGCTTATCAGATCCCGCTTCACTGGATGGGGCGCTCGTTGGGGATGGCGGTCGTCGCTTTTCAAGGGCGCCACGCGCCGCTCTCGGCTCTTGGCGAGTGGCGTGAAGCGTTCCTGACGCAACTGGGCGAGTTAATCGCGATGGCGATCCTGAATGAGCAGTCGCGTCGCGCATTGCTGGAAGCCAAGCACGCAGCGGAACGGCTCGCCCAAACGCGCACGGAGTTCCTCGCCAACATGAGCCACGAAATCCGCACCCCGATGAACGGCGTCCTGGGAATGCTGAACCTACTCAAGGAGACGCCGCTCACCGACGAACAGCGCGACCTACTCAACACAGCCGAGACCAGCGCGAAACATCTCCTCGAAATCCTGAACGACATTTTGAACCTCGCGAAAATCGAGGCGGGGCAGATGAAACTGGAACGCGCCCCCACCGACCTGAAGCGGCTTGTGCGGGAAACCTGCGAGATGGTTCGCCCCCAAGCCCGGCTCAAAGGGCTTCTGTTGCGCGAGGAGATGCCCGAAGAGCGGGAGCTGTACGCCGCAGCCGACCCCACGCGCCTCCGCCAGATCCTGCTCAACCTGCTCAGCAACGCCGTCAAATTCACAGATACAGGCGAGGTCGTAGCGCGACTGGTCTGCCTCCGCGCCGAGACGGACCAGCTCCACCTCCGCTTCGAAGTGAAAGATACGGGCATCGGTATCCCGCCCGAGAAGCACGCCCTGATTTTTGAACCGTTCCGCCAAGCAGATGGCTCCACCACGCGCAAGTACGGCGGCACCGGACTGGGATTGGCGATCTCGCGCAAACTGGTCGAGCTCATGGGCGGGTGCATGGGCGTGGAAAGCGAGGTCGGCAAGGGATCGCGATTCTGGTTCGAGTTGACCCTGCCCGTCGCAGAGCCGCCCGCCTATGTGCGGCTGGAACAAACGGAGCGCACCACCGAACCCACTATCCTCATCGGGCTGCGCGTGCTGGTCGCGGAAGACAACTATGTGAACCAGAAGGTCATCCGCCGCACGCTGGAGAAGTGGGGCGTCACGGTGGAGATTGCCGAGAACGGGCAGCAAGCGCTGGAGTGGCTCGCGCGGGAGCCGTTCCACCTGGTGCTGATGGATTGCCAAATGCCCGTCATGGACGGCTACGAAGCCACACGGCGCATCCGCGCCTACGAAGCCACACGCGGATTGCACATCCCCATTATCGCACTCACGGCAAACGCCCTCGAAGGCGACCGCGAAAAGTGCCTCGAATGCGGCATGGACGACTACCTCAGCAAACCGATCAATCCCGACCTCCTATGGAACAAACTGGTGCAGTGGGGCGTGGAGAAAATGCGTTCGTCCGACGCTCAGGCAGCGTAATACGAGCTTCTATGCCCAAAAACTGGTAATTATCCTGGTTTACCTCCGTGTTTTTGCGATTTTCATACTAAAAACGCCTTCTAATCGCCTTAAAGTGATGTATAATCCAATCGTCCAGAAACACCATCCCAACACGCCTCAATGCCCAATTGGTGAGCGACAACTTGTCCGCTTTGGGGCGGTTTTGGAGTCTTATAACTATGGCAATGGTCGCGGAGAGCATCGCTCCCCGCTCCAAACCTCATCAAAACATAAAACCGTTGGAGGAAGGTCGTCCTTCCGATACACTCGCAGTTTGGAGGTCTTTGACGATGAAAGGCTTGACGAAATTGTCTGTACTGGGTGCACTGAGTGCGCTGATTGCTGCAGGCGCGTATGCGCAACCCCCCGGCTTAGCTGGGCTGGTCTGGCTGGATGACAAAATAGAGTTCGACCTCAACGCTGGTAACTTGGTCACTACAGGTGCTTTATCTACCACAATCGCTCTTGGCAATCAACCCCCTGTCTGCATTACCAAAGCCCCCAATAGCCTTAATATTAACCTCGATCTCGCCGCCCTGACTGGGATTAGTGGACTGCCAACCATTACGCTTACAGGCACGGCATTAGCTGGAGGCAACCAAGTGAAGTGGACAGTTGGAACTGTTGATATTAACCTGTGCTTAAGAGCGAGTGATACGGGTTTACCTGCGGACATCCTCGTCAAGCGCATCACTGGCGGCAGTCTGTTAGTAGACCTGACTTTACTCGGTTCGCCCTATAACTCCACCGTATGTAATGATACTTTCTATGTACGCGGCGATGAGACAGGCGGCAACGCGCAGAACTTCCTCAACATAGAAGCGTATGCATTCTGTGTAGAATCACCCTTTACACGCATCAATGCAACTGTTCGGGATTTGGACTATGTGATTCACACGGGTCCTGTTCCGGAGCCTGCCAGTTTGTTGGCATTGGGCAGCGGCTTGGTGAGCCTTATCGGGCTACGCCGACGCGCGAAAAGGTAATGCACTTGTCCCTCCCCCCACAGGGGGAGGGACACTTCCCCGTTGGCTTTTCACTTGGCTCACGAACCCAATCTTACACACTGCAAACCGCCGTTTAAATTGGCTTTCCACCATTACAGGCATAGCGATAGGGGGTATCTTAGGATGCGACACTGGGTATTCGGCTTTGGATTAGCGACGCTGTTGATAGCAAATGCGTATGCCGACGGTTATTTGTGGCTCTCCGCTGCGGGGAGTGCGCCCGCCAGTGTGTACCGCTACAACTTGCGCACAGGGCGAGTGGATCGGGTCGTCCATCCAGGGGCATGGGGCTTTGTACAGTCAGGCGACTACAACCTACTGGCTTACGACGGCGACGCGCTCTATATCGGCATGGAGAACGACCGCACGCTGCTGAAAGTGAACCCCTACACAGGCGCGTTCCGCTCGGCGTTCGGCTATAATATGTGCAACTGTTTTTACGGACATCACCTGATGAAAGACGGCGCGTTTTACGAGGGTGAGTTATGGCGTGCTGCGCCCGCGCGCGCGGAGGGCAGTCCCGGAATCCTGTTTGTTAGCAGCGCCAGTGGTGAACCGACCAACGCCTTCTATGCGATGAACCAGCCCGATCTCCAACCAATCGGATTGGAGGCTGTGGGCGACGCGCTGGTGCTGACGACCGAGCAAGGAATATACCGAGTGCAGTTGACGGATGAGCCTTTAGTGTTCGAGGCGTTGCCCTACACGCTGAGCGGTGTGCCCGCAGGGCATACCCTGGGGGGGCTGGCATATGACGCGGAACGCGGCGTTCTCTACTTAGCGAGCGCGCACAATGGCAGCACGACCCTGTGGCGCTTGACACTCAACCACGAGGCGCAGACCGCCGTCGCGGAGCCTGTAGACAGCCTCACCCTCAAGGGCTATCCCACGGGACGGCGACCGACCGCGATGGGATTCGTGCCCGCACGCGCAGGGGATGCAAATGACGACGGCTGCGTGGACGACGCCGACCTGTTGCAAGTACTGTTCCAGTTCGGCAGCAGCGACCTCGCTTCCGACCTCAACCGCGATGGCGTTGTGGACGACGCCGATCTGCTGCTGGTGCTGTTTCAGTTCGGCAACGGGTGCTAAGCAGAAGGGACGCCACATCAATGCTGTAAGACACATGATACTGGCTGCGATGGCAGGAATGTCATCACAGCCTCATTTGGTTTCACGCTTCACTCGCCAAAGTGCGGCGCTTTAGGGAATCACCTTATTTAGGGGATACTCCACCAATCCCTCGGCGCCTGCCTTGCGCAACTTGGGGATAATCTCGCGCACCTGACCCTCATCCAGAATCGTTTCGATGGCATACCAGCCTTTGTCGCTGAGGGGTGCGAGCGTCGGTTTGCGCAGGGCTGGCAGTTGCGCCAGCACGGCGTCTAAGTGCGCCTCATGCACATTCATCTTCAGCCCCACGAGCCGACCCGCGTTCAATGCGCCTTGCAGCATCAGCGCGATGCTTTCGATCTTGTCGCGTTTGAACGCATCGCGCCACGCCGCGTGGTTGGCAATCAGGCGCGTGGTAGAGTGCAAAATCACTTCCAGAATACGCAAATTGTGCGCCTTGAGCGAGCTGCCCGTCTCCGTGTTCACCACAATAGCGTCCACCAGGTTGGGCACTTTGACCTCGCACGCGCCCCACGAGAACTCCACATGCGCTTGCACGCCCTGCGCCTGCAGATAGCGGTTCGTGAGGCGCACATACTCGGTCGCAATACGCTTGCCCTGCAACTCTTGCACGCTTTGGATAGGCGAGTCGTGATGCACCGCAATCACAACGCGTATCGGGTTGCGCGTATTCTTGGAGTAGTGCAGTTCCAGCACTTCGTGGACATCCGCGCCGCAGTCTTGAATCCAGTCATAGCCTGTGATCCCAGCGTCCAGCACCCCGTCCTGCACATAGAGGGGGATCTCCTGCGGGCGCAGCAGGATTGTCTCCAGCTCCGCGTCGTCGGAGATTGGCTCGTAGGAGCGTCCGGAGGGCACTTTGAAGTCCCAGCCCGCTTTGCGAAACAGGTTGAAGGTCGCCTCCTGCAAACTACCTTTGGGCAAACCGAGGCGGAGTTGACGCACTTCGCTCATAGCGGATAGAGTATACCTCTTCTGGAGGAGGGGTGCGTTGTTTGGAGTTGGCGAACCGCCTCCGGGCGCGGCGAGTACTCCGCGCCCGAGACGAATGGGTCTAACACCCTGCGCCGAAGTTGAACAGCACAATCAGCAGGTCGGCATCGTCGACGATGTTGTCGCTATTCACATCGCCCTGACCGCCGGCGTTGCCGAAGTTGAACAGCACGACCAACAGGTCGGCGTCGTCCACGCAGCCATCGCCGTTCACATCGCCCTCAGGTCCTACAGGGCAGGGCTGCACCGTCACATAGTGGTCGCCAGGCAACTGCGTGAAGTCGAAGGGGAAGAAGTCGAAGGGGGGATTCGGACAGCGCGCCCATGCCGGATTGGGATATTGCTGGCTCGTGTCGCCGCGATTCAGCGCAGGCAAGGTCTGATTGGAGAGATAGGTGCCACGGCATGCATCCCCCAAGTCCGCGCCGCCTGTCAAGACGACGAGGATGCGAATCGCCCCCGTCGGGTTGCCCAGCGCGCTCAACGGGATGGCGACCTCCAACCCGTTCACGGCAGTGGCAGGGTCGCCAACAGCGTTCGGATCGCTGGTCACGCCCTGCACATTCGAGTTATCGAAGCCCGCCTTCACACCGAAATCCACCGTGCCCTCGCCCTGTCCCACCGCCACCGAGCCGAGGTAAGTGGAGGTATTGGCAACCAGGTCGTGCAGGTCGATGTAGATGTTATCGTTGCCCTGCCCGTCGTCGTAGCGGTTCACACCCAACACATAATCGGGGTTATGGTCGAACAGCACACCGCTCATTCCTTGCACCGAGCAGTTGATACACCCTGTGGTAAGGTTGAAGGTGTTGCTCTGGCTGCGTCCTGTATCGATATAGAAGTGAATGGCGTTGCCGTTGCCTTCAAGGTTGCCCGTGACCCCGATATACAAGACCCCGTTCTGGCAGCGCACAAACAGCTGGTTCAGCTCCGAGCCGTAGTTCACGCCGACCACATGGTCGCCGAAGCCTGTGTAGTTCGTCTGCGAAGCGAGCGGGGAACCATACTTACTCGGAATGTTAACGCCGTTCACCTGTGCGTGCGACAGCATCGCCGTCGCCACAAAAGCGCCCAAAACCATCATCGGTCGTCTCATCGTTGAATGCCTCCTTTCCCCTCAGTGGGGATGTTTCTATTATACCCCATTTTCAGAAATCGTATTCTGGAGGCGTCTTGGCAGCCTTCACCCCCAGCCCCTCTCCCAGAGGGAGACTGACTGCCCTCACCCACAACCCCTCTCCCAGAGGG
>NKPV01000167.1 GCA_002254605.1 Armatimonadetes bacterium JP3_11 | reverse complement strand
CATCCAGCCCCTTCAAGTAAGCAGGGAGCTGCGTGTAGGGGCGCGCAGTTCAACCAGTACCACCGCTGGCTTCCGCTCAGTACCAGAAAAATCGCCACCACACCCAGCGGCGCGAAGCGCATGAGGTCAAGTCCCCTTAGCGCCGCCAGCCCCGCCACTCCATACGCCAGTATGCCCGGTTCCAGTGCACCCCCGTATGCGACCTGTTCCAGCAAGTTCAGCGTCCAGCGACGCACCACGCGCCCGCCCGCTCTGCCAGCAACCCGAACAGAAACAGTCCCAACAGTAGCCCCAGCACGCAATAAGTGTACCTGCCCCAGGAGCCTGAACGGCGTGGCTGTACTCGCCCCCATCCCCTTGCCTACGCAGTGAGACCGATGTTGCTAACATCTTGCACGCTGTACGCTCTTATTATATGGGTATTTATGCGATTTTTTGAACATTCTCATGGGGTCAGGAGAGTGACTCAAGCAGTGTGGCGACGGCTTCGGTTACCTGTTCAACGGTAATGGCACGCACGCAGGTTTCCGATTGCCGATGGCAGCGTGTGGAAGTACATCCCGAACAGTAAGTATTCGGCTCAACAGCGCAATTGGGCACTTGCCACGCACGCCAGCGATAGGATGGATAATCTTTGCGAAAGTGAAGACTCACGCAGGGGGTTCCTACTGCTGCTGCCAGATGCACGACGCCTGTGTCCACACTAATTAGCAGGCGCGCACTACGCAAAACAACGGCTAATTGCTCAATGGTGACTTTCCCCGCAAGATTAAGAGCATAGCAATTGGCATAAGTAGCGACCTGCTGGGCAAAGGAGACATCTTGCGGCGCTGCGGACCAGATAGGGACGAGGCGATAGCGATTCGCAACCCAGTCGCTGACCTGAGCAAAGCGTTCAGGCAACCATTGGGGTTGGACTCCCCCAGTACTGAAGTGAATTACAGCATACTGGCACGGCAGAATTTGCCGCAGAGGTATAGGCAGCGGCGGCTCTGCAGCAGGGGTGTAGCTTAGAGAGTAGCGTGGAAGCGAACGCTCAAGCAGGACTTCAGCAACCGCGAGGTTCCACTCCACTTGGTGCGCCATGACGGGAGGAATCGCCCTATGCGTGAGCAGCGTTGCTACGGAGGGTCGATGCTCTACCAACCCTACTCGGAGCGGGACGCGTGCCCAACGCGCAAGTGCGGCATATCGGCGCGTATTGGGGCGTAGGATCAAAAACGCATCTGGACGAATATGTCTCAAGCGTTGAACCAATCGGAGGTATTCCAAGCTTCGTGGGCGAAAAGACACTCCGAGGAGGGAATCAATTACGGAGCTACCCATTACAACGGGCTTCCAGCGTTGCCCCACCCATGCCTCTATCCAAGCATTAGGCAGAGCTTCTCGCAACGCCCGATAAACAGGTGTTGCCAACAGCGTCTCACCGAGCTTATCATCCGGGCGGATGACAACGACTTTACGGATCGAGGACACTTCGGATGGCACTAAGTACCTCTTCCACTTGAATCGCTACCATGCGTGCTTGTCCACTCTCGTACTGGGTAGATTTATCAATAATAACATGTTTCTCGCCCACAGGACCGTATCGCCGCGCCGAGGTCGCCCCGTATAACCCGACCACAGGCGTTCCCACGGCGGCGGCTAAGTGCGCGGGTCCCGTGTCGCCGCTAATGAGCGCGTCCAATCCGCTGATTGCTACAATCAGCTCATCCAGCGACAGTTTGCCCGTCAGCATCAGCGGCTCGGTGCGCATCGCGCGACGGATGGTTTCCGCCAGCGGGATGTCCCCTGCGCCCCCCAATAGCACGATTCGCGCGCCCTCTTGCTGCAAAGCGTCCGCCACTTGTGCATAGCGTTCGGGAAGCCACTGCCGCTCGGGGGAACTTGCCCCCGGATTAATCCCAATCAGTGGACGCTCGCCGTGCCAACCCACCTGTGTCAACTTTTCGGGCAAACTCTGGTACGCCTTGGGGTCGGGAAACAGCTCCAACCGCCAGTCGCTCGTATCGCAGCCTAACAACTCCACCACCTTGCGGAAGTGGTCGTTCATATCGTGCGCGTTGGGATCCCATTCTACGCTGGCTGTCAAGAGTCGCCTGAACAGTTTCTTACGCACGCCATACCGCTTCGGGATGCGCGCCAGAAAGGTGTGGAGCGTCTTTTCGTCGCTACGGTCTAAAATCACCGCACGGTCAAAATCGCCCCGATAAAGGTTCCAAATGCTCAACAGTTTGCCGCGCAGTCCTCGTGGACGGACACGCACCCATACCTCATCGACATAGGGACAGTAGCGCAACAGGGAGTGCCCACGCTCACCGGCTTCAATAGTAATATGCGCCTCGGGGAATTGTTGACGCAACGCCCGCAACGCGGGAATCGTATAAACGATGTCGCCAATCCCTGTGCGTGCAAACACGAAAATCCGTTCGCGTTTCCCTCTCACGGTCGTCCTCGTGCGCAATTAGTGTACCTTATTGCAGAACCCGATACGCTCAGCTGAGCTGCACGGAAAGACGCACCGAAGTATCGCCGAAACACTTGCAGGTGAAAACCCAAGAAAAATAGTGTATAATAGGATTGCAGGTAGCCCCTGCGAAAGGAGGAATCGATGATGAGAAGCTCTGTGATTGGTCTAACCGCGCTCCTCAGTCTCAGCAGCGCGTTGGCGCAGTGTCTGATTACCGACTTCGAGGGGTACGCGCTTGGTACAAATGGCGCTGTGCTCTTTCGACAGCCCAGCTTTTCGGGTTCAACCAGCAACTTTGTTATAGGCAATCCCTGTAATATTCCCAACGGGGTGTACAACTGCTCCGTTATTTCCGATGAGCAAGCCTTCAACGGCACGCAGTCGCTCAAAGTCGCGTGGCAGTTCCGTCTGAATCCGAATACAGGAGAACCCTTTTCCGATGCGTGGCTCCGATTGACTACTTTTAATGCTCCGACCAAACCCAACCCTAAAATCGACTTTAACCACAAAGTGCGCTTGCGACTCTATGTGCCTTCTGAGACCCCCGACTTTTACCTCACGCTGGGCGTGCGCGAAACTGGCAGCAGCGCAGATTGCGGCGGCAACGGCGGTACAAGCGGGGGCATCGAGTGGATTGGTGCCACCAGCGCGCAAGCCGGTCCCAGCGCGCCTGTGGGCAAACTGATTAACCAAAAAGACCAGTGGATTACGGTGTCTTTCAACATCCGCTGTGAACCCATTCGTGGATTCGCCGGCGCCACCGCCAACGGTCAACTTCAGGGCGATACAGGCACAATCGAGCAGTTGGCGTTTACTCCTGTAGACCCAGCGCAATTAGGACCGTACATTGTCTATATCGATGATGTGGAGACGATTGCCGTGCAACCAGGCGATGTGGACGACAACGGCTGCGTAGATGACGCGGACCTGTTGCAGGTGTTGTTCGCGTTCGGTTCGGAGGGCTATAACGCCGCCGATGTGAACTGCGATCAGGTGGTGGACGACGCGGACCTGCTGATTGTGCTGTTCAACTTCGGTACGGGCTGCTGAGCCGCCCAGAGCTGCAGAGGGGTTCCTCGACTTCTGCTTGGAATAGCAAGAGGCATTTCGAGTCGATGCCGCTGCCGTTCCGAGCGAAGCGAGGAATCCCCAGTTTCGTGGCTTCTTGGATGATGATGGTGTATCTTACTCAGGTATACTTTCCCCACCGATGAGCAAGACCGTTGTGCTGGTTTATTCAGGCGGATTGGACACGACTGTTTGCATTCCGCTGCTAAGGGAAGAGTACGGCTTTGAGCAT
>NKPV01000351.1 GCA_002254605.1 Armatimonadetes bacterium JP3_11 | reverse complement strand
TGACGACGCCGAGGGCAAGTTCCTCGCCTACTATGTGGAGCATAAAATCTTGCCTGAGAACCCGTTCGTCACGCTGGATCGCGACGGCGTGGGCAAGCTCATCCGGATGGCGTTCGATCTGGGTAGGGCGGTACGCCCCGATTTGAAGGTGGGCATCTGCGGCGAGCATGGCGGCGACCCCGACTCCATCGCGTTCTGCCACGAGGTGGGGTTGGACTATGTGAGC
>NKPV01000265.1 GCA_002254605.1 Armatimonadetes bacterium JP3_11 | reverse complement strand
CATCCAGGCGTTGCGGGATGAGTGGAGCAATGTGCGTTCTGTGGCGTGTGAGGCGTTGGGTGCGATTGGGGACGCCTCTGCCGTGCCTGCGCTCATCAAGGCGTTGGAGGATGGGGATTGGCGGGTGCGTTCTGCGGCGTGTGGGGCGTTGGAGCGACTGGGATATGACCGCAACCGTCTCAAGCGCGAGTATGGGATTCGTCTCTGAGGGGGGCACATCGTAACTCGTACCCCCCATGCGCCCCATAAAGTAGGTATAATAAAACTCCCAAACAGGAGGCAAATAGCGATGTACGCGATTATCCAAACTGGAGGCAAGCAGTATCGCGTGGAACCGAATACGGTGCTGAGCGTGGAGAAAATCGACGCGGAGCCCGGCGCAGAGGTGGAAATTAGCGAGGTGCTCATGGTGCGCACGGACGACGGCATCAAGGTCGGCGCGCCCTATGTGGCGGGCGCAAAGGTCGTCGCCGAAGTGGTCAAGCAGACCAAAGCGCCCAAAATCATCGGCTTTAAATATAAGCCCAAGAAGAACGAACGCAAGCGCTGGGGACACCGACAACGACTCACCGTGCTGCGGATCAAATCTATCGAGGCGTAAGCCATGCCAGAGCCGATTCGGCGCGTACTGAACGCCTTACTGGAAGATATTCAAGCAGGCGTTCCCATCCGCTTAGACGACGCGGAACGCTATCGCGCCGAACTGGACGGATACATCATCCAGTTTGAAGGCGAAGACGACCTGCTGCACTGTAGCGTGGTACGCGCGGACGGCTCTACGGTGGACTTGGAGGCGGCGCACATCCTCGTGGAGCCGTTTTTCGGGGTCATGCCCAAAGGCATCGTGTGGTTCAAGCCGGCGGAGCGCTCCGTGCATTACTATGTAGGGCATGACCACTTTTTAGCCGCGCATCAAGCGAGCAACAGGAGCGGTTCGCCGCGCTCGGAATAGTTGCTACTGTCTTTGTGATCCCGAGAAGCGCATAAGATCAACACGCTGGCGTGAATATACTCCAGCAGCTGCTCCCAAGGTCCCAAGGGTCTGCAGGCGCGCAACGTGGTCCCGAAGTAAAGCAGTCTTAAAGACGGAAACGACCACGCGGGGGCAATTTGCCCCCGCGTTTTT
>NKPV01000269.1 GCA_002254605.1 Armatimonadetes bacterium JP3_11 | reverse complement strand
CATCCAGGTTGCCCATTTCGGCAGCGCACAGTGCCGCAATCTCCCACATCATCGCGCCCAGATGCCAACGCTGTCGAAGTTCAAGATCAGCCGTTCGGGAGAGTGCAAGTTGTTGTGCCTGCACCCAACGTTCCTCCCACCGCCACAATAACGCCTGCAACCAGTCGGTAGCGTGTTTAGGCAGTCCCAGTCTGCTTTCCTGCTCAGCGCAGTCGTTCAGGATTTGCTGCGCTTGGGCTAACTTGCCTTGTTGCAGGAGGCAATAGGCGCGGTAATGCATGGCGCCGTTCAAGTGCATGGGGGTGTTGAGTTTGGCAAAGAGCTGTTGCATCTCATCCAGGTAACTCAGCGCACGGGTATAGTCCCCATGCAGGATTAGCGGTTCGATGAGCGCGTCGAGGGCTTTGCCCAGTAAGACAGGGTCGCCCGACTGTTGTGCGAAGCGCACCCCCTCCTCACGCCACGCTATAATGTTCTCCATCGGCTCCAGATAACCCCATAAGTAATGGATTGCACTGTGTAGTTCTGGCTGTTCTGGGCACGGGTAGAGGCGACGGAGTCGCTTCCAGTAGCGCAGAGCTGTGGGCCTATCGCACATGATTAACGCCGCTTGTACAATCCAGTAGAGCGTCCAGCCGCGCCGTTTATCGCGCCGTTCCGCTTGGCTCGACTTTATCACAGTGGAGATAACCTGGCGCCCCTCTCTCTCCTCGAACAGCAGGCGTGACAGAAGCAGGCGCAAATCCGCTGTATCGCGCGACGACAGCTTGCCCCTATCGAGCCAATGTTGTAGGCGATTTAGGAGATTGTCGTGTAGAGGGCGTAGATAGAGATAGCGCTCGACGGCACGCAAAAGGCGGATAGCTTCATGGTACCGTCCAGCGCGCTCCAAGAGGTCCAGCGTGTGCAGGAGGGATGTACGGTAAGAATCCCAGAAACGGAGCCATTCGGTCAGGCGTGGTGTGTACGCCTCCTCTGCACGGCGCAGGGCGGTACGCAACATCCAAGCACTCAGGCGCTT
>NKPV01000279.1 GCA_002254605.1 Armatimonadetes bacterium JP3_11 | reverse complement strand
GATCCCACACACGCCCCGTGAAGTCCACCACCTGCCAGAGCCGATTGTTCGTGTAAGTCAGGCTCAACGCGCGTCCATACCGATCCGTTATCTGGCTCAATTGCCCGTTCACATAACTCAAAACCACTGCTCGCGCGTACTTGTCCTCCACGCGCTCCAGCACGCGCATCCCCTGCGCGTTGTTCTGCGACGCGAACACCCAACGCGCTTCGCTCCCACGCCGCGTCAACACATACCGCCCATCTGACTGACGCACCAGACGGTCAAACACGCCTGTCGGCGCCGTGAAGACCCCATCTCCGTCGGGGTCGGTGTAGACCCAACGCGAGCCATCCCCTTCTTGCAGCGTCGCTTGCTTCTGGTCGCTGCTGAGTGTGAGGAAGACATGCCAGTTATGCGTCCATTTAGGGGCAATCGGGGAGGGCTGGCTGGGGTTTGCCTGCGAGTTGAACACAAGGCTGAAGGAGACGCCGTTCGCCCCTTCGGTCAGCGGGATCTGCAGGCAGAGGTTGCCGTTGCCCAAGTTCACCACGCCGCCATAGACGCCGGCACTGGCGCCCCACGCGGGCGGCAGTCCGGGAGCGGGGGCAACAGGTGGGGTCTCCTTCACGCGCTGCAATTGCAAGGGCAATACGGTTGTCAACCAGGTTGTGAGGCGAGTCTTGAAGGGGACAGCAGGGGTGGAAGAAGCAATTAGAGTGTTGACACTATTTACCACACCACGCACAGAGCGGGTACGGGCAAGCTCGGCTGCCACCCCAAACTGCGGCGGTATCGCCAACGACACGCACAACACAGCCT
>NKPV01000033.1 GCA_002254605.1 Armatimonadetes bacterium JP3_11 | reverse complement strand
GATGTGAAGACCGTACCCCTACTCAGCTGGGGCACGGGCATGCTCTCCATTACGGGGTCCAAAGCCCACTCCATTCGTTTGCGCCAGCGTGCCCTCGAACGCGGGCTGAAGCTGAATGAGTACGGCGTGTGGCAAGGCGGAACCTGTATCGCCTCCGAAACCGAAGAAGCCGTCTACACTGCGCTGGGTCTGCCGTGGATAGCGCCACCCTTGCGCGAAAATACAGGCGAAATCGAAGCCGCCGAGCAGGGACGCTTACCCAACCTCATCATGCCGGCACAAATCCGCGGCGACCTGCAGAGCCACTCACACTGGTCCGACGGGTTCAATACACTGGAAGAGATGGCGCAGGCGGCGCACGCGCTCGGCTATGAGTACCTCGCAGTGACCGACCACGCGCACATGCTCGGCGACGCAAGCGACCCTGTCGGGGCGTTTGCGCAGCGACAGCGCGAAATCGAGCAGTTGAACGAACAGTTTGGGGGGCGTCCCTACATCCTGAACGCGATAGAGGTCGACATCCTGGCGGATGGAACGCTGCATGCACCCGAGCCGATACTCCGCGCAGCGCAACTGGTGCTGGCGGGCGTTCACGACAGCCACGGCATGCCCCCTGAACAGATGACCCAGCGCCTGCTACGTGCGTTAGAGCATCCTGCAGTGGATATTCTGGCACACCCCACGGGCAGACGCTATGGCAAACGCCCACCGAACGACGCCGACTGGGAACGCATTTTCGAGCGCGCCCGTGCGCTGGGCAAAGCGGTGGAAATTAACGGCTACCCTACCCGCATGGATCCCCCCACACCGATTGCACGCCTGCTCGTAGAGAGCGGCGCATGGATTAGCCTCGGCACCGACGCCCACACGGTGCGCGACCTACAGGCGATGGAACTCGCAGTCGGACTGGCGCAACGCGCTTGGGCGACCCCAGAACGCCTGCTCAATACGCGCTCACTCAACGAGCTGCGCCAGTGGCTCCAGAACAGGAGGAACCCACGATGATTCGGGCTTTTGTTGATCGAATCGAGACCACCGAAGATGGCGCGCTGCTCGCAGTGTTGCTCATTCGCCGTGCAGAGGGCGATTATCTGCAATGGCTCTGCCCCCTCGAGGGGCTGCCTCCGGGCACGCGCGAAGGCGATTGGCTCCGCGTGGAGTTTGCGCCCGACGCTGAAACACGCGCCCAAATGCGCAGCGAAATCGAGTCGCTCCTGCAGGAACTGCAAGACGAATAGATTCCATACTCTATTGGGTATAATTACCTTGTCCTGCAGTGGAAGGGAATCTCCATCAATTCACCTTCTATCCACCAGGCGATATTGAGGCACATCCTACCGTGCTGCGAAGGAGCAGGTATCTATGGCAATCGTGAGAGCCTTTCGAGCGACTCGGTTCGCGCGACTGATTCCCGAAGTGGTCGCCCCGCCGTATGATGTGATTGACGAATCGCTACGCGCCGACCTGGCAGAGCGCAACCCCTATAATATTGTACATTTAACCCTCCCCCAAGGCGGCGAGCAGCGCTATGAGAACGCCGCGCGCCTGTTGCAACACTGGCTTGCCGAGGGTGTGCTGCGACGAGATGACGAACCCGCGATCTACCGATATACCCAGCGGTTTTTCGACCCACTGACCCAAACCTACCGAACCCGCACGGGGTACTTTGTGCTGCTCCACACGGAACCCTACGAAAACGGCGTTGTGTTGCCCCACGAACAGACCTTCCCGGGTGTTAAAGAAGACCGTTTCCGCTTGCTGCAAGCGACGCGCACCCACTTGGAGACGATTTTTGGGTTGTTCGAGAACACGCCCGCGTTCCAAGAAGCGATTGCCGATGCGTTGTGGGAGCCGATTGCGCAGGTGGAGGGCGAGGAGCTTTTTGAGGGCGATGCCCACAGGTTGGAGCGCCTCACAAATCCCATACAGGTGATGCATTTCGAGCGTGCGTTTGAGGATGCTCGCGTGTGGATTGCCGACGGGCATCATCGATACGAAACGGCATTGCGCTTCGGGCAGACCTATGGAACCGACGGCTCGCCCGAACGGTTCTTGCCCATCCTGCTGGTTCCGCTGGACGATCCGGGGCTGGTAATTTTGCCGACCCATCGCCTGCTCTCGGAACTGCCTCCGGGTTCCCCCCACGATTGGCAGGCGCGCCTGAGCGAGGAATTCGAGATCGATACGGTCGCCCCCGGAGCCGTTGTGAGCCAGATGGCGCAGTACGGCGGCGAGGCGATTGGGTTCGTGTGGCGTGAGGGCGCGTGGCTCATCCGTCCCAAAGCCTACCCGCCCGTGTCGGGGCAGCCCGACGCGCTCACCCGACTCGACTCGTGGGTGCTGCACGCGCGCGTGATGCCCGCATTAGGCTATCACGAGCCTTCGAAAACCTACACCCGCTCGGCGGAAGAGGCGATTGAGGCGGTGCGCACGGGCAAGGCGCAGGCAGCGTTCCTGCTGAACCCGCCCCCACTCAGCGCCCTGCAACAGATTGCCAGCGCAGGCGGCAAAATGCCCCACAAGTCCACCTACTTCTATCCGAAGGTGCTGTCGGGGCTGATTTTATGGCAGGTGAGAGCATGAAGGTCATCGGCGTCATCCCTGCGCGTTTAGCGGCGACGCGCCTGCCCAACAAACCGCTGCTCGATATCGCTGGGAAACCGATGGTGCAGTGGGTGTGGGAGCGCGCGCGTCAGGCGCGCTCCCTGCACGCGATCTACATCGCCACGCCCGACCCCGAAATCGTGGCGGTCGCCGAGTCGTTTGGCGCACAGGCGATGCTCACCAGCCACGCCCACCGCTCAGGCACCGACCGCATGGCGGAAGTCGCCCGACGCACCGACGGCGAAATCTATGTGAACATTCAAGGCGACGAGCCCCTGCTCAACCCTGAGGCGATCGATCGCGCCGTGCAGCCCCTGCTCGACGACCCCAGCGTGATGATGAGTAGTCTCTATTGCCACGCCAAACCGGAAGACTATGAAACGCCCAGCGTGGTGAAGGTGGTCGTCGATGGCAACGGCGACGCGCTCTACTTCTCGCGCGCGCGTATCCCGTACCCACGCGAGACCACCGAGACGCCGGTACTGCGCCATATCGGGTTGTATGTGTTCCGCAAGCCACTGCTACTCGAATACGCCCAATGGGAGCCTACCCCACTGGAACGCACGGAGATGCTGGAGCAACTACGCGTGCTGGAACACGGCTACAAGATTCGAATGGTCTACTTTGAACACCCGTCGATTGCAGTGGATACAGAAACCGATTTGCAGCGTGTACGGGCGATTTTGGCAAGCGGTGGCTCGATATAGATAGCGGTACTGAGCGCGTCGCACAGAACCGGGTCGTCCCCAATCACAGCAACCGGTGGGCGTGACGGCGCAGGATAGCCTGTGCGCGGGTCGATAATGTGTCCGTAGCGCACGCCTTCCACCTCAAAATATTGTTCTGCGTCGCCCGAGACGCCGACGGCGGCATCGCGCAGGAGCGCTTCACTGCCGTCGGGCATTCGAAACTGCCAGCCTTCTGCGTCGGGCGGCGCACCCAGCGCGTACAGCGTGCTCCCGCCTGAATCGATAAGCGCGCTCCCCACGCCCAGCGAGCGCAGCAGCCGTACGCACTGCGCGATTGCCCAACCCTTCCCAATCGCGCCAAAACTCAGCTCCACACCCGGCAGCGCATAGTAAACCCACCGCCCCTCAGGCTCCAGCAGCACCAGCTCCATTCCCACGCGCGGGAGCGTCTCCTCAACCGCTTCGTGGGTAGGGACACGGAACTGTTTGTCCACGAATCCCCACAGGCGCATTAGGGGGGTCACGGTGGGGTCAAAGACACCCTCCGTGAGCGCATAAAGCGATTTGCAGGTCTGCAACAGTTGGAACAGTTCAGGCTCCACGCGCACGGGGTGCTGGTGGGCGTGCGCATTCAGGAAGCATAGGTCGCTATCGGGCAAGTAGAGGCTGAGTTGATGTTCGAGGCGTTGTGTCTCTTCGCGCAGCATGCCGGCGATGGACTCCGCCGTTCGCGCATCGCCTTCGGGAAGATGAACGGCGAACTCGGTACCCATCGCACGCCAGCGGAAAACGAACATCGTGGGGATTGTACCTGAACCTGCCGTGCAGGGACAAAGGACCCCCCACGAGCGAATTATCGCTCACCCTAACCCCTAAAGGCGCAAGGTATAATCTCCTCGATGCGAGGAGTCTATCGTGTGCGCCTGGGGGCATTGCTATGGGGATTTCTCTGGGCATTTGCACCTGCATTGCAACCACCTCCTGTTGAAAAGATCGAAAAGCGTATCAGTCCCCATCTGGTACTCTTTCAGGAGATTTCCACCAATCCGCCGCTGGCTGTTCAGGGCGTACGCATTACCCCTGCACGGGCGGTTAGCTTCCGTTCAACAATTGGCAACGATGTAATCGCGACTGAAGGCGCGCTGCGCGGGCGCGAACTCACAAGCCGTATGGCATGGCGTCATCGCGCCGTCGCCGCTATCAACGCCGACTTTTTTGATGGGGGCGACCCCTTGGGACTGTGCATCGTGAATGGCGAGATTGTCAGCGAGCCGTTTCCGGGCAGACCCGGTGTCGGCTGGACGGCAACCGGTCAGGTGGTGATGGGCGACCCGACCCTCGATGCGGACATCACGCGCCCCGATGGCGCCAAACAAGCGATTACAGGCATCAATCGCGTTGCCAAATCGGAAGGCGACCTGGTGTTGTTCACACCATTCTATGGCGCGACGGCGCAGGCGGCGGCGTCGGGCGTCGTGGTGGTATTAGAGGCGTTGCCGCGCCCTGTGCGCGTCGGGGCGCAGTTGCACGCGGTAGTACGTGAGGTGCGTGAAGGCAACAGCGCACCTATCCCATCCACAGGCGGCGCACTGATTGGTACAGGCGCAGCGGCAGAATTCTTGCGCATCCTGAAGCCGGGCGACCGCATCGCAATCCGGGTGGATTTGCGGGGCGACGGCGCTGCCCAGTGGCGCACGGTTCAGGAAGCCGTCGCGGGCGGACCCTGGCTGATACGCAACGGTAAAGTGTTGGCTCCGAGCGAGCAAGGCGGAGGGTTCAATCTCCAGACCTTTGTCGAGCGGCGTCATCCCCGCAGCGCCGTCGGACGCACCGCGCAAGGCGAGGTCCTCTGGATTACGGTGGACGGACGCCAACCCCAAAGTCAAGGCGCCACGCTCAGCGAACTCGCGCAGATACTGGCACGCTACGGCGCGGTGGACGCGATTAACCTGGATGGCGGCGGCTCTTCCGCCCTGGTCGTGCGTAATCTCGTGGTGAACAGCCCGTCTGACGGTACCGAGCGTCCCGTCGCCAACGCATGGTTGGTCTATGACGACGCCCAACGCCCCACCCTGCCACGCGCTACCGATTATCGCATTGAGCCGCCCCAAGCGACTTTGAAAGTCGGCGAGCAAATCCGCTTCCGCGTGATGCGTGGCGAGCAGGCGATTTCCACTTGGGAAGTGGTATGGGGTGCGAACGGGCAGGGATTCGTGGACCAGTGGGGGCGATTCCGCGCGTTGCGAGCCGGACGCGGTGTGGTGAGCGCTTATGTGGATGGACAATGGCTGCACGCCCCGGTGGAGGTGGTCGGGGAGACCCCCGTGCCCAACGGGAGCAACAACGGGAATTAGGGGCTGGAGGCGCCGGTGGGAATCGAACCCACGAATAAGGGTTTTGCAGACCCTCCCCTTGGCCACTTGGGTACGGCGCCTTGACGAACTAATTATACCCCAAATCCGTTCCTTGCGTTTCAAGAGGCGCGAGGCAGGAGCAGCAAAAAGGAGGGTGGCAGTGAAAGGAGAGCAAAGCCTGCCACCCCCAAGGAAGGAAGGTGAACTCGTTCCCACTTAATATTATGGCATATCGGTCTCAAAAATTAATACCCTGCCACAGGATCTCTCCCAAGCTTCAGGGGCGAGTTGCAACTTCCACACGGAGATACGAACGATGCTGCAAAAAAGTTTCCACGCGGCGTTGGAATCGATCTGGATGACCCCGCGACGCACTTTGCTAAGCGGTTTGGGGATGACGGTCGGCGTGGCGGCGATTGTGATTCTGATCTCGCTGGGCAAGGGGGTACAGCGGGATGTGGTTTCACAGGTGGAGGCGTTGGGGGTCAATCTCGTGATTGTGTTGCCAGGCAGGCTTAGCCCCGAAAACCCGTTCAACCCGATGAGTTTCATCGGATTGAGTACCCTGCGCGAGAGCGATATTGCTGCTGTGATGCAGGTTCCCGGTGTGCGGCGGGTCGCGCCGATTATGTTCGTTGCGGGCGGCGCACAACGGGGCGACCGCTGGGCTGATGCGGCGCTGATTCTGGGCACCACGCCTGAATGGTTCCAAATGCGCCCGCATACGCTCAAATATGGACGCGTCTTCACCGCCAGTGAAGCGGAGCAGTTCGTCTGTGTTTTAGGTCCGAAACCTGCTGAGCAACTGTTTGGCACGGCGAACCCTGTCGGTCAACAAGTGCTGTTGAACGGGAAGCCGTTCCGTGTGATTGGCGTCACAGCGGAAGACACGAGTCGCTCTCTTTTTGGCAGCGGCGGCTTTGAGTTCGCTATCTATGCTCCCATCCGCGCCCTGCAACGCGCCATGGGCAGCCAGCAGATTCACCGCGTGATTGCCCAAACGGCGCCTGATGTCGATCCAGCGCAGATTCAAGCGCAGATTAAAGCGGCGGTGATGCGCAGTCATGGCGGGAGCGAGGATTTCTCGGTGCTGACCCAAGAGGAGTTGCTCAGTCGCCTGTTTACGCTGCTGCAGATTGTGTCGGTCGCGCTCACGGGAATTACTTCTATTGCGCTGGTGGTAGGCGGGATTGGCGTGATGAATGTGATGCTGATGAGCGTGACGGAGCGCGTGCGGGAAATCGGGATTCGCAAGACGGTCGGGGCGCAGCAGCGCGATATCTTTTGGCAGTTTCTGATTGAGGCGCTCTTGATAGCGTTCATCGGTGGGGCGATGGGCGTGTTGCTGGGCTGGGGCGTGTGTGCGCTCATCGATCGGCTGACGGTGTTAACCCCACTTGTAACAGGAGAGACCGTCGCGCTGGCGCTGTCGGTGTGTGGGCTGGTGGGGCTCATTTTCGGCGTGCTGCCTGCCTATCGCGCCGCGCGCAAAGACCCCGTGGAGGCGTTGCGCTATGAGTAGCTACGCTGCCCGTTGCTGGAGGTAAGTCGCCAGCGTCTCCCAATACGCCTTGAGCCGTTGGAGCGCGTCGGGCGCGTCGGACAGATTACCCTGCTTGCCTGCCTGTTCCAACACCAAAGCAATCGCGGCGAACTCGTCCGCGCCGATGGCACGGGCGCTACCCTTGAGCGTATGCGCCGCTTTGCCCAGTGTGTCGGCATCGCCTTGAGCCACTGCCGACTCTATTTCGCTCATCAGGCTGGGAGTCTGCGCTAAAAAATCACCCAGCAACTCCGCGATGAACTCCTCATCGCCCCCTGTAATCTCGTGCAGATAGTCGTAGTTGAGCATGTTCGTCCTCCAGTTTGAAAGGTTTTACACGGTGTCTTATGCTGCCTCACGCTGCGCCGTGGGGTTCTCATCTTCCAACCACTGGGCTAGTGTTTCGCGCAGTTTGTCCGCTTGGATGGGCTTGCTGAGGTAGTCATTCATGCCGCAGGCGAGGCATTTCTCGCGGTCGCCCTCCAAGGCGTTGGCGGTCAGTGCGATGATCGGCGTGTGAATGCCGCGTTCGCGCAGTGTGCGCGTCGCCTCGTAGCCGTCCATCTCCGGCATCTGGCAGTCCATCAGGATTAAATCGTAGGCGTTCTCGGTAGCTTTCTGCACCGCCTCCAGCCCGTTGACCGCGATCTCCACCTCCAGTTGCAACTTGCCCAGCAGGCGCACAGCGACTTTGCGGTTGACCTCGTTATCCTCCACTAATAGAATGCGCTTATTTGGGAACGCTTCGGGCAGGGAGTGCGGTTGCGCAGGGTCGTTGTGCCTCTGCGGGGGTTGAGCCGCGGGTAAGGGCAAGTCCACAAAGAAGAGGCTGCCCACGCCGACCTCGCTTTCCACGCCGATTCGTCCGCCCATCATCTCGGCAAGTCTCTTGCTGATGGCCAGTCCCAGTCCTGTGCCACCGTATCTGCGCGTGGTAGAGCTGTCGGCTTGAGTGAACGCCTCGAAGAGGGAGCTAATTTTGTCCTCAGAGATGCCGATTCCCGTATCCTGTACTCCTATCCAGACTCCCTGGGGATAGGTCGGGCTGGGCAGCATGAGAAGCGTCACGCTGCCTTCATGGGTGAACTTGATGGCGTTGCTGATAAAGTTCGCCACTATCTGTCGCAGGCGCACGGGGTCGCCAAGCACCCACTCGGGCGTGTTTGGATTGATCTGCGCCTGCAGCACCAGTCCCTTCTCGCTGGCGCGCCCCCCAAACAGCGCAAGCGTCTCCCGTGCCAACTCATGCAAGTTCACTGGAATCTGCTCCAGCGTCATTTTGCCTGCTTCAATCTTGGAGAGGTCTAAAATATCGTTCAGCAGCTCTAGCAAATACCGGGCGCTGTTTTTGAGGGTGCGGAGCAACTCTTCCTGCTCCTGAGTGAGTGGGGTGTCTTCCAGCAGCTGCACCATGCCCAGCACGCCGTTCATCGGGGTGCGGATTTCGTGGCTCATATTCGCCAGAAATTCGGACTTCGCACGGTTGGCGGCTTCGGCGCGCACCGTCATCTCTTGGGCTTCCAAAAGCGCCAGCTCCAGTCGCTGGTTGGTCTCTTCCAGCATCTTTAGGGCATATTGACGCTCGCTGACATCGCGCACCAAAACAATCACCCGCTCGTCGGTGTAAGGCACAAAGCGCGCTTCGTAAAAGCGTTCCTCTCCGCGAATAGGGATGCTATACTCCCATACAAATGGCTGGCGCGTCTCCAGCACGAAAAGCACAGGGCGCATCGCCTGCTCGGCAAACTCGCGGGGCAAACAGTTGTAGATGCTATTCCCCAAAGCGAACTCTTTCGGCACGGCAAGTCGACTCTCGTCGTGGGCGTAAATCTCGTGGTAGATGCCGTCTTTATCGATGACGAAGAGCAAGTCGGGCAACGCGGAGAGCAGCGAGTTCAGATACTGCTCGCGTTCCTGCACTTGGCGCAACAGGCGCATATGCTCGGTTTGGTCGATTGCGACGCCCACCAGTGTTTTAAGGTTGCCGTTCTCGTCGTAGAGGTGAGAGTAGTAGGTTCGGTAGTGGCGTCCCATCCATTCGCGTTCGGTGACGAGTTTTTCGCCCCGAAGCGCTCGCTGGAAGTCGTCGTGGAGTTCAGGGATATCCAGAGACGCCTGTAGAATGTTCAGCCCTACCAATGGGGTGTCGGGGTAGCGTCGGGGCAGGTCGCGCAGCGCCGCCCCTTCGATGAGCTCGATGTTCCCTTGCGCGTCGGAGGCAAACACGATGACAGGCGCGTGTTCCAGCACCTGTTGGCGCAGGTGGTTTAGGTAGCGCATTCGCTCCTGCTGGTGTTCATATTCCAGAATCAGGCTAACCAGCGCCGCCAGTTGCTCCATCAGCAGGACTTCGTGGGGGAGGGGCGCACGCGCTTGCTTACAGTAAAACGCCAGCACGCCAATCACCTCGCCTGTGCTATCGAGGCACGGCTGCGACCAGCACGCCTTCAATCCCAATGGCGACACGAAGTGTGCCAATTCCCGCCAGAGGGGGTGCGTCTCCATATGTTCCACGATCACGCGCTCTTTTCGGAAAACAGCATTCCCCCACGGGCTGAGGTGGGGTTGCAGAGGCAAGCGATCTATTGCCTGGATATAGGCTTGGGGCATCGTGGGGGCGGCTATGATTTGGTAGCCTCCCTCCCGCACCTGCGCCAGCGTACAGCGTATGGAGGGGAGGATACGCTCCAACTCGGCGCAGGCATCGCGCAGAACTTGGGGCGCCGACTCCCCCGCTAAAACGCGTTGCATCGCTTGCGCTTGGATTTGCTGTGCAGCGGTATGATACTGCAATCGCGCGGTCAGTATTTCCCGAGAGTGCCACGCCAATCCCAACGCCAGCCCCATGACGAGCGCAAATATGCTCGCGTAGAGTAAGTTGCGTTGGTAGGCGTGGTCTATGGCGGCGAGTTCCGCCAGGTAGTCTTTGGCGGCGATGTCCACGCCCAGCGCACCGACTACCTTGCCCTGCCGATCCCGCAGAGGCACATAGACGGACACACAGTCGCCCCATGGGCTGGGCAGGATATCCGTCAACTGCGGTGCGCCCGTTGTAAACACGGCGTGCATTTCCGGCTCGGCTTCGGGATACTCATCGCCGATGTAGGATTTGTCTTCCACGCCGTCGCCGTCGTTGTCGCCAGGGGGCGTAGCGTCCAACACGAAGTAGATCTTGCCGTCTTGGCGGACGAAGGTGTAGAGAAACTTGATTTTGGGGTCGGTCGCTTGGATTTTCTTGAGGGGCTCGATGGCGCGTCGGTATTTTTCGGTGTTCTCTTCGCCGGGCTTGAAAGTCTGGTGGAGTTCGGGGTCAACAGTGGTTGACGCCGCCAGCGCCGTGTGAAGCAACCTCTGATAAAATTCCTGCTGGATCAGCGTGCGTGCTTCGTTGCGGAAAGTGTTTAGCCCGATGGTCGCTGCGACAAAGATTATCAGCGTCGCCGTCGCGCCCAACCCAATTGCCCGCGCGCTTGGAGTACCCCAGTTCTGCAGCCGTCGCCGCATTGCAGAGGGGTTATTCCATAAAATCGGTTTTAGTTGCTATTGGGGCGTGATTGCCACGAGGATGCGCTGTTCGGGGGCGAGCAGTTGCTGCGCCAGTGTGTGGAGATGTTCGGGCGTGACGGCGTCGATCTCGGCGATGATTTCCTCCATTGGGGGCACAGCGCCGCGCATCAGCGTCTCGCTGCCGATGAGTTCCGCACGCGACTGGGTGGATTCGAGGGCAAGGACGCGGTTCCCCTTGAGCAGGTTGCGGGCGTCGACCACTTCCTCCTCGCTGGGCGGTTCTGCAAGGAGTTTGTCCAGCTCGGTCTCGATGACGGCGACGGCTTGCTCGAAGGCAGTTGGGGCGACACCGCTGTAGATTACGAAAAGCCCTGCATCGGACATCGGCATCGCATAGCTGCCGATCTCGTAAGCCAGTCCGCGCTTCTCGCGTACCTCTTGCCAGAGCCGACTGAACATACTGCCTCCCAGCAGGGTGTTCAGCACCGCTTGCGCGTAGCGCCGCTCGTCGAAAAACGACACGCCATTCATCACGAGGGCGAAGTGGGTCTGCTCCACATCGCGCGTCTCAATATGGCGTGGGGGAGCGTTTGGGTCGCGTGTGGGGGCAGATTGCGATGGAACCTCGCTGGGGCGGGGTTCGGGGTTCCAGCGTCCGAGCCAACGGTCAACTTCCTTAAACAGCGTGTCGGGGTCTAAGTTGCCTGCCGCAGCCACCACCACGCGCTCGGGACGGTAATGGGTCTCGATAAAATCGCGTATCATGTCGCGGGTGAACGCGCCGACTGTTTGAGGCGTGCCGATAATGCGTCGCGCCAGCGGATGGTCGCCCCAGTAGACCTCCATCACCCGATCATGGAGGATTTCGTCAGGGGTGTCTTCAATCATGCGCATCTCTTCCAGGATCACGCCTTTTTCGAGTTCGATATCGTCGGGGTCTAAACGGGCGTTGAGGAACAGGTCGCTTAGCACCTCGACGGCGATGGGCATATGTTCAGCGAGCATGCGGGCGTAATAGAAAGTGAGTTCCTTGCCCGTGGAGGCGTTCAGCACGCCGCCGCGCCCTTCGATCGCTTGTGCTATCTGCGCCGCGCTGCGTGTGTGCGTGCCCTTGAACAGCATATGCTCCAAGAAGTGGGCAATCCCGTGTTGTTGGGGGGTCTCATCGCGCGAACCGGCGCGTATCCAGAGGCTCACTGTGAGCGATTGCACGGTGGGGATCGCTTCCGCAACAACGCGAATCCCGTTGCTCAAGGTAATCTGATGCAGGTTCATCGGGCGAAGAGTATACCCCAATGCTGCGTTCGCGCCGCCGATGCCACGCTACAGGGCGCGTTGGGTCACGCTGTTGCCGTCGCAGGTAATCAGCACCGCTTCGTCATCTACGACGGTCTCTATGTGTACGGGGCGTCCCCAGAGTTTGACCAGATAGCGCATGCAGCGGGTGGTGCGCTCCATATCGAGCGGCTTGCCGTCGTAGTGGTGTTTGAGGTACAGCTCGCCGCGATGCTCCCAATCGCCATCTTCAACCGTCAACACGGGCATCCCGAAGTTGGTCATGCTGTCAACCAGCGTATTGCGCACGGTGCGCCAGTCGGTTTCGTCCACCACCCACACCAACTCGCCGTTCTGCTCCTCCACGCGGTAGGTGTAGAGGTCTAACTCGCGCACGAGTTTCTCGGTAAGGTACTTGTGCAGGAAGGTCTGGTCGCATTCCAGCGTGCGCACTTCAAACAGTTTCTGCATTCCTTGTCCGACGGGGCGTTCGATGTGATAGCCCATCCAGTCGGTCTCTTCCTCGTCGGGGTCGCTCTCGCCGTTCCACCGTCGCTCGATATCGCGCAGCACCTTGTAGCCCACATAGTAGGGGTTGAGGCTGGTGCGTGAGCCGGGCTGGATGACCGACGAGTGCATTCGACGGAACTGCACATGCTCGTCGGGGGTGAGAGGCAAGTTTTCGAGGATACGCTCATGCCAAAACGACGCCCAGCCTTCGTTAATAATCTTGGTCTTAATCTGTGGCAAAAAGTAGAGCATCTCTTCACGAATCATACTGATAATATCGCGTTGCCAGTCTTCCAGCACGCGCGAGTGGTCGCGAATGAAGAGTAGCAAATCTTTCTGGGGCTCTTCGGGGATTTTGCGTTTTTTGGGTTCGGGCTTCGGTTTCGGCTGCACCATGTAGAAGAGGTCTTCATAGGTATCGCCCGTGGGTTTCGGCTCGGCGTTCTCTGGCTTACGTGGGGGCGCGCCGTAGGTGGGCAGCACGGGATCGATATGCTCCTCAATCGACAGCACGGCGTCGAGGAACTGCTCCACCACCAGCGGACCATAGCGCATTTCGTAGTCGCGGATGCGTTCCGCGTGCAGACGCGCCCGTTCGATCATGCGCCGATCGGTGTGTTCGAAGTAGATATTGTTCTTGAAAAAGTCGGAGTGTCCGTACACATGGGCAATCACCAATTTATGCGCCAGCATATCGTTCACATCGAGCAGGAACGCCTGAGCGGGGTCGCTATTGAATACGAGTTCGTAGATACGGCTTATGCCGTACTCATACATGGTCTTTTGCACATGGTAATCGCGCCCGAAAGTCCAATGCGAGAAGCGTGCGGGCAGTGCGTAGGAGCCCAGTTCGTAAATCACATGGGCGGGTACCACCTCGAAATGCACTGGGAACGGGTCTAAGCCCATTTCCAGGGCTTTTTCGTATATCATCTCAATCCAGCGTTCCAGCTCGGCGCGCTCTGCCTGCGTCATCGTTACCCCCAGTCTCATGACTATTAACGCTGATAATTGTCGGCAGGTTCCTATGGTTTCCAGAATCCTGCAGCGGTCGCATGGGCGTGGTGTTTTGCATTCCTATTGCGCCCGCGTTTTGGAACCCAAGCGCAGGAATCTGACCCGTTATGACCTATTATCTCTGGTGAAAATGACACGCAATCGTTGGACGATTCCTGTGGTGCTGGCAGTCACGGTGTTCGTGCACTACATCGACCGTAATAATCTCCCTATTGTGTTGCCTCAGGTTGCCCGTGAGTTTGGTTGGAGCGATCAGCAGATGGGTCAGTACGGGCAGTATCTCTTGGGGGCGTTTTATCTCTCTTTTGGGTTGGCGCAGATTGTGCTCAGTCCTCGGGCGGAACGGTTTGGTGTGAAACGCAGTTTGATGCTCTCGATAGTGGGGTTCTCGGTCTGCACGATTCTTGTGTATCCGCTGGGGAGTTCTTTGGGGGCGTTGATTGGATTGCGATTGCTGTTGGGGGTGGCGGAGAGCGTGCATATGCCGATGAACAGCGCGCTGGTGAGCCGTTGGTTCCCTCCGCACGAGCGGGGGCGGGCGAACTCGATTTATGTAGCGGGGATCTTATTGGCGTTGGCGAGCGCGCCGCTGCTGATTGTTCCGTTGGCGGTGCGGTTTGGCTGGCGGCTGACCTTCGCGCTGCTGGGGTTCGCGGGATTGATCGTTAGTTTACCGCTGGTAGCGATGCTGGTGAGCGATTCGCCGCCCCGTGGCTCAGAAATTCCAGCGCACGCGATGCATCGTTCGAACGAGGTTGTGCGAGCCGAAGACCGTGCGACGCTGTGGCTCTATATCGCAGCGGGGAGTTGTAATGCCTTCTGTGTGTTTGGGATATTGAACTGGCTGCCCAGTTATTTGAACCGCACTCGCGGTATCGAGTTCGGCGAGTTGAGCCTGCCGTTGTTGGGGGTGTTTTTGTCGGGCATTCTGGGGATTTTTTTCTGGGCGTATTGGGGGGATCGGAGCGGTAAGCGTACCGTGTTTGCGAGCGTGGGGCTGCTGCTTGCAGGGGTCTGTGTGATCTTCACTGCGATTGCGCCCACGAACGGCTGGGCAATCGGCTTGCTGGCGTTGGGGGTCTTTTTGCAGAGCAGTTATAACGCTCAGGAGTTTGCCACCTTGCAAGGCATGGCGCCCTCCGAACGGGTGGGCGCGATTACAGGGCTGTATAACGGTGCGACGGTGCTGTTCGGCGGGGTGGGCGGGTCGCTCATTCCGGGCACGGTCGTTGCGCTCACGGGGAGTTTTCAAGCAGGGCTGCTTAGCGTCGCGGTGGGGGCAGGTATGGTGAGCCTGCTTATGGCACTCCTTACGCGGCGCCTCGCGTCGCAACCACACGGGCATGATTAATCCGATTTTGCACTGCAATCAGATCTTGCTTGGGCTATCGGCGGTTGCGGTTCGAGGCGCGTTGGAATGTGCTCACCGCATCCAGATGGGCGCAATCAAGGGGCGTTGTTCGCGCTCCACACGCTTGAGATTCGCAGGCACGGGAACGGCAACAGCCGATAGGTCGCCTCTGTCTTCGGGAACGCCCAGATAAGTCGCGGCGCCGCCATCGTCCACGCGATTGCGACTGACCGAGTAGAGCAGAAAACCAAAGCGCGGGTCGGTTTTGTATACGAACGGTTTGCCCGAAAAGGGGTCGATAATCACCTCGCCGAGTTTCAACGCCTCCAGCGAGCGGGGATAGTTGCCCGTGCGCAGCTTATGCAGCCGCACGGCAGCCGCCACGCCCAACAAACGCACCTGCGCGACCTCTTCCGCCTCCTTGTGGCTTACCCGTGTGAACACGGGCAAAAGCACCTGATTGAGCGCGTGGCGAGCCTCCTTTTCAATCGATTCTTCCGTACGCTCGGGACGCTCGGCAAACGGGCGCTTGAGGTCCTCAATCGTGCGCGTCATGATGCGCTTATATTCTGGCAGGGCGCGGTTAACCAAAATGCGCCGCAGAATGGCTTGCTGCGGTCGCAAATTGTCGGGTACTTGCTGCAACGACTCAGTGTTCCCTTGAGCAATGTCGCGATAGAGGCTGAGCCCAAGGTAATATTCGTGTTGCATGCACTGCCAAGCGGGGATGCGTCGTGTTTCGTATTCGCGCACGAGGTTAACAATTGCTTCCAGCGCGGCGCGGTCTTGGATGCGTGGCAACTCCTCGCGCAGGGGACGCAACGCTATCATGTTGATGGACATGCCTACAAGGTACTGAATCAGCGCGCCGTCGTCGCGCACTTGGTCGGCAAGGCGCATAAGCCGCTGGGCGCGCTCTACAGCTGCCCGGGGGCGTTCCGCTTTCAAGTCTTCGCGCATAAGGAGCGCCTCGGCGCGGGCGATGCGTCGCAGTTGGCTCAACTCGGGAAAAACCATGTTCGCATCATACTCCATCACAAACTTACTGGGCTGGCGAGTCAACGGCGCGTACTGACGCAGGTAGGGCGCCAGTTGCTGGAGGTAATAGGCACGTTGGGCAGCCGAGATAGGCTCGCCTTCGGTCAGCGCGGTCTCGATACGCTTGAACCGCTCGTCCTTGTCGAGCCGTTGCCGCATCGACTCGCCAATTTGACGATACTGGTCATAAGCGTTCTGGGGCGGGTATTCGCGCGGCGGTATCTGTATGTCGGGCGTGCGCAGCAACCAGCCCAGCACGCCAGCGCCGATTAGGATCCACAAGCCCATCAGCAATCCGCAGCCAATTGCCCACTTGCGCATGATTCCAGCCTGATTTGAAGCGGGCGGACACGGCGCCCCCTCGGTAATCAAACGCGAGTATCTCAAACGCTTGCAGAGGATTATACCTGTTTTGCAGAGGTAGGATTTTACGAACGGAACGCGAAACAGATCAGCGTATGAAATCGGAGTCGCCGCTTCGCGCCTACTGGCGTGCGAATGTGCGCCTGATTGCGACGCTGCTGGCGGTGTGGTTCGTCACGGCGTATGGCGTCAGCATCGTGCTTGCGCCGTGGCTGAACCAGGTTCGGCTGGGCAACGCGCCGCTGGGTTTTTGGTTCGCGCAGCAGGGCAGTATCTATGTATTCATTCTGCTCATCTGGATTTACGCCCGCGCCATGGACACGCTAGATCGACGGTATGAGGTGCATGAGGACTGAGGCGGTCGCCGATAGCGCCCATCGGAACCGAGACGCCAACGATGACAGTTGAGCTTTGGACTTACCTGGTTGTCGGGCTGAGTTTCGCCCTTTATATCTACATTGGTTACGCGGCGCGCGTACGCGATACGAAAGGCTTCTATGTGGCGGGGCGCGGCGTGCCGCCCATCGCCAACGGCGCGGCGACCGCCGCCGACTGGATGAGCGCGGCGAGTTTTATCTCGATGGCGGGACTCATCGCCACGCTGGGCTACGACGGCGCGATTTATCTGATGGGCTGGACGGGCGGCTATGTGTTGCTCGCGCTCTTGCTCGCCCCCTACCTGCGCAAATACCGAAAGTTCACCGTGCCCGATTTCGTGGGCGACCGCTATGCGTCGCAGACCGCACGCACGCTCGCCGCGCTGGCGACGATTTTTATCTCGCTGGTCTATGTGGCGGGGCAGATGCGCGGCGTGGGCATCGTGTTTAGCCGATTCTTAGCTATCGACATCGCTCAAGGCGTGCTGCTGGGGGTGGCGGTGACGGCGTTCTTCGCGATTCTGGGCGGCATGAAAGGCGTCACTTGGACGCAAGCCGCGCAGTACACTATCTTGATTATTGCGTATCTCATCCCAGGGGTCGCGTTGGCGTATATGCTGACAGGCAACCCAATACCGCAGCTGGCGTTCACTTTCAGCGACATCAGCGAACGGCTTAACCAGCTCCAGACCGACTTGGGCTTTAGCGAGTACACCGCGCCGTTCCAAAGCAAGTCGATGCTCGATGTGCTGGCGATTACGGGCGCGCTGATGGTGGGCACGGCAGGGCTGCCCCATGTGATTATTCGGTTCTACACCACGCCTGATGTGCGCTCGGCGCGCTACTCGGCGTTCTGGGCGCTGCTGTTTATCGGGCTGCTTTACACTACCGCGCCTGCGCTGGCGATGTTCGCCCGCTACAACCTGATAAACACGCTCCACGGCAAACCGATGGAGCAGGTGCGCCAAATTGAATGGGTCGCCAAGTGGGAGCAGACGGGCTTGCTGAAAATCGTGGATAAGAACGGCGACGGCGTTGTGCAAATCGCGAAGGGCAAGGCGTTCACCGAGAAAGGTGGCAAGCCTGATTTCAACGCGCCCGACATGTCCAACGCCAACGAGCTCTATCTGGACAACGATATTATCGTGCTGTCCACGCCCGAGGTGGCACGCCTGGCGCCGTTTGTGATTGCGTTGTTGGCGGCGGGCGGGTTGGCGGCGGCGCTGTCTACTGCATCGGGGCTGCTGATTGCGATGTCCAGCGCGGTGGCGCACGACTTGTATTATCGGGTGTTCAATCCGCGTGCGCCTGAGCGGCTGCGCTTGCTGGTGGGGCGATTAGCGATGGTTCCTGCACTGTTCGCCGCGGCATATCTGGGGATTAATCCGCCCGGTTTTGTGGCGCAGGTGGTGGCGTTCGCGTTCGGATTGGCGGCGTCGGGGCTGTTCCCGGCGATCTTGCTGGGCATTTTTGACCGACGGATGAACGCGCAAGGCGCCATCGCGGGAATGATCATGGGCTTGGGCTTCACGACCGTGATGATTGCGCTGATGCGGGCGCCCCAACTCTTCGGCGCGCCCGAACCGTATCTGAAGGACTTCTTCGGGATCAGTGCGGAGGGCATCGGTATCGTGGGCATGGCTCTGAACCTGCTCACGGCGATCCTTGTCTCGCGCCTGACGCCGCCGCCCCCTGCACACATTCAGGAGATTGTGGACTCGATTCGCATCCCACGCGGCGCAGGCGAGGCGTTGGAGGAGTAGGGCGCCCTACAGCAATCGCGTGGCGTTCGCAGGAAGCGAGGGCGTTTATCGCCGTCGCGAACTGAACGGCTTTTGGTTGCGCGTGGAGCGGCTGCGGCGGCAGCCTCCGATGGCAACCGTGCTACAGGAGTGGGGACTGCACTGATGCTCCTAAGGTATACTTTCGGCATGTCGCGTCCTGTCGTGCGTTTGCAAGGAAGCATCCAGAGCCTACGCTTCAACGGGCAGCCCGCGACCTTGCCTAACTATGAATGGAGCGATTTCAATATCAATGCAGCCCGTTCTCCATGCAAAGTGCGCTTAGCTGACGGAGCTGGTCTGGCAGTGTCCAAATGGACAGGTCCGAAGCGCACACGCACCTATCCACTTGCAAAAGTGTACGATACTTACTCGCACAGCGGTAAGATTGTCACTGTTATACCCATCATCAAGGATGAGGGACGCGGCGAGCGAGAAAACAACACGAACCTTGACCGAGTGAACTTTATCACGCTGTCATGGATGAACCTGATGGGCGTGTATGTCATCCTCGCCTGGTATTGTGATGCTGATAAGAAAGATAACTACCGAATCACGCGCCAGCGATTAGACAACGATTATGTGCGTCAGAAGATTGAAGAAGTAGCACGCTACAAAATGGACGCCCATCACTGGAACCAAGACCATTTCGTAAACGAGTTTGTTCCTCTCTACGAAAAAGCGTTGCACAGCTACGCATTAATCGCCCAAAAGTTGGGCGTCGCTATGCATTCCCAGCAAAGGCTACTTTCGTTTCTCGATGCCGTACGTTCTACGGATAATCCGTGCAAGTTAGATCTTGCAAAGTACGCCGAACTTTCTCTCTCGGCGTCCGAGCGCGCTGCATTACGAGAGACCGCTACTGAACATCGGATGGAGCGTGTTCAAGTAGGGAACGCCAAGGGCTTCTTTGAGATACATAACTACTTGGGCGGTGTGTACTACCTGACTGCTGATGAGGTTATCCTGAATGGGGGCAATCAGGTTATCATACAGGAGAGCAAAAACACCACCAAACGACTCTTACCCTCACTAAGCGACATCAAGGATGGTCTGTTTAAGCTTTTACTGTTCTCGCAGCTTCAAGAGTTACGACTTGGCGAGGCATCGCTACGGTTTCGCACGCGTCTCCGCTTAACAGGCGTCTTTAAAGGGAAACTGGAGCTACCTGCCGAACCGGAGGTCTTGGAATCGTTCACTGCAAGTTGGGGAGCGCCTGTTCGCCGAAGTTTGCTCTGGCTGAATGAGGAGCTGCGGCGGCTTGCGATAGAGGGCGTTCTGGAGGGTACCCAATCATGACAAAGAGTCCACTTCGCTTTCCTGGCGGCAAGTCGCGGGCGATTGGGCAGATTCTCCCTCTGATACCTGACTTTGACGAATATCGCGAGCCGATGGTCGGAGGCGGCTCGGTTCTGTTGGCGTTGCGCCAGCGTTCCCCGCAGCGCAGATACTGGATGAACGACCTCAACTACGAACTCTATTGCTTCTGGAAGGTCGCTCAGGAGTGCGCCGACCGCCTCGCGGATGCGCTCCATCGCCTGCACAGCGAGACTCAGGAGGGCAGGACACTGTTCTATCGCCTGTTGGAACGCTATGGGCAGGGCGACGAGTTCGAGCGTGCCGTGCGCTTCTTTGTGTTGAATCGTATCACTTTCTCGGGAACCGTCGACTCGGGCGGCTACTCGGAGCAGGCGTTTCGCGGACGGTTCACCCCCTCTGCGATTGAGCGCATCCGCCAAGTTGCGCCTCTGTTGCAAGGCGTGCGAATCACGCACGGGGACTACGAACCTGTATTGCGCGAAGCAGGCGATGAGGTGTTCATCTTTTTAGACCCACCGTACTACTCTGCAACGCACTCACGCCTGTACGGCAAACGCGGCGAGCTGCACCTAAACTTCGATCATCATCGTCTGGCGCGGGTACTGAGACAGGTCGCGCATCGCTGGCTGCTTACTTATGACGACAGCCCCTTTATTCGCGAGCTGTACGCTGACTACACGCAAGTACGCTGGACGCTGCAGTACGGGATGAATAATTACAAGCAGCCGAGTGCGCGTGCGGGGCGTGAGTTATTCATCGCGAACTACCCGATTCAGGCGCGGGACACCTCGCCGCAACTCGCTCTGGTTTTTGAGAGGAACTGGAGCCGTTTCTATTCCGTTGCGGGCGCAGGCGAGGCGTTGGAGGAGTAGGGCGCCCTACAGCACAGACGAGAACCGATTTTGGCTGCGGATGGAAGGGTTAGGAAACGCGATGGCGGTGAGGCGCGCTCACCCCATCGCGCCCTAATCACCGCGGCGACATCTTGACCTCCAAGTGATCGGGATGGAACTCTATCCAGTAAACATTACCATGTTTATCCACATCCCACAGGTTGCCATGAGGGAATTCCGCTTCAATCGCGACATCCAGCAACCGAGGACGCACCAGAGTTCCTTCGGGACTGAACTCAAATATACCGAATCCCCGATCGACGCGTAGGTAGCCTGATGCGTCAGGGTCACTGACAACCAAACGCCGAATCTGTGCACGCAGGTAGACACGATACAAATGCCCTTGTCCGTCGACTGCCAAAGCAAGGCGACCAGCGGCGTTGTAAGCCTCGTTATAGGCGTCCCAATAGTCGGGGGCGATTTCGCGAATGTCCACACGCCACTCGAAAGTACGCACGGTCTGACCTTCAAGATCGACCACCTTGTAGGGTATCGTGCGATATAAACTACAAACATATTTGGTCAGTCTTTCGGAGGTAATAGCATCGACAAGGGTCGTTTCGTGTCTGCGCAAATAATTGGCTTGCAGGGGACGCGAATAGTTTGCTGTGATAATTTGCGCTCGGTAGCGGTCAATTCCAAAGGGATCGTAGCTTTCGATAGTTATTAGCGACGACGATCCATCAGGGTGAGCAACCAAAATCTTATTGGCGGAGACAACAGAGCGCTGCTCCGTGCGTTCGAGAAGTGGAAAAACTTGAAAGTAAACCCGTCCTCGTGTATCCACTTCCAAGAAGCGAACCGTTTCACTAAGATTGTGTCGGTCGAGCGCCGTACGAACCGTATTTCGGAATCGTTCTGAAAGAGACTTGTCATACCTGCCATCCGCGTCATATACCTCCACGCCTGCGTTGCTCTGTACATACAGTCGTCCCTCTACATCCACGCGCATCCGAGTTGGATCGCCTCTAACAATTTGTATCGAACGCACCCATGTGCCATCCCGATGATACACCTGCACCCGAGACGCTGTAGTTTCTCGCTCGGAAGCGTCGCGAGACATCGCGCTGTGCAGCGAGTCGGCAAAGTAGAACCATTTGCCATCCCAACTGACACAGAAGCTGCGCACGCCTCCGTAGTCCGAAAAATCATCTATTAACTCGCCGTCATCTTCGAGGTTCTCTGCAAAAGGTCTAAACCCCATTTTCAAAGAGCGAGGGGATTTGCCAAATGGCACTTTGAACAACCCTACGCCGCTTTCCCCAGTTTGACAAGGACTTGTTGGAAGCGTGCCTGCGCTTCCAATAAAAACGAAAACCCCGATTAATAGCCATAACGATCCACGCATGTAAACAGAGCGCATAAGATTCACCTCCTATCAGGAATTCTGCGTATTTGATAGTAGACACGCTGATGTGATGCGAGAACACATCCGTCGGTTGAGGTGCGGTCAACTCGGACTACATTAGCCCTCGCACCGACAGACTCGAGAAAGGATGCCGATTCTACGATGCAGTCATTGATGTGACCATCCTGACCGATAACAAGACGCGAGGTATGAATCTCGTAAATAAATTTTACATGCCCGCCGTAGGTAATAGTCCTTTGCACGAATTGTCCTTGTCGGTTGCGTATGCGAATCTGTATCCTTGTTGTTGGTCGTACTACAATATCCCCCCTATCAGCGGCGATTCTCTGGAGTAATTCCGAAGGCATCTCGTGATTGCCAGAAAAGCCATCTGTATATCTTTCATCCACAAGCATGGCTGTGTTGATTTCTCTCCAATCCGCGGGCCAAGTAATCCCTTCCATCCGCGCGGCAGCAGTGACCAGTTTGGAGCAATCGATACCAAAACCTTGATAGCCGCCCTCTGTGCTACTATCGCGTATTGTAGGATGGACACGCCCTCCAAACCAGCAACCACCCCACTCATACCTCACGCCGATAAACGCCGTCGCCCACTCCACTATGCGCAACCGATAGTTGTCGTCGCTCCCTTCAAAACGCTCAAGTGCAAACCAGCCCTCACCTGATATCCTTTCTCCAAAGTATACAGCGATGTCCCGTTC